>DATNPC010000281.1:0-3752 GCA_036703375.1 Allocoleopsis sp. | reverse complement strand
TGCTTGCCATCTTGCCACATTATGACGGCAAGAATCAAATGATACAATCCTATAACGAAGAAGGGCATTGCTTAGCTGGATACTGCGATGTAGGAAATTACCGATTTGTAAAAGATCGCAGCTGGTATTGTCCTAGCTTTAGCACTCTTCCTAGGCACACAACAGATGATGGTGGCTTATTCTTTGTAAGAGTTGATAGGGATTTATCAAAACTTGGAACAGTCTTGTCCTATGCACATGGAGATTTATAGGACTTGTAAACGCAAAGATCCCCGACTTCTTCAAGAAGTCGGGGATCGGAACAGCTTAGAAGTTACGGCGTTTGCGTGATGGTAAGCGTATAAGGATGCTGTCCGCCGGAGCGATCGCCTACGTAGATTGAGTAGGTACCTTGTTCCCAATATCCCGGTGCTTGAATCGTTCCTCCCGAGAAGCGATCGGCCTGCACGCAGGAATTCCCACTGGGAGTCTGAATCAAAAGTGTCGGTTGTCCCCCATCACTGTGCAACTTAAAGCGTAGGTAATTGAAGTTAGCACCTAATGTGAGAACGTGATTCGGTGTTGCCCCAATCATGCCGCAATTGCTGCTGGCTTGTGCCCCCCCAGAGGTTCCTTTGAACTCCAGCGGATCGGGCTTAAATCCAGGTGAAATAGGGATTGGAGCGCTGCTAGCTACACCAACACTCATCAAGATTGTGGCTAAGGCAGTGGGAACAACCATCCAAGGTTTAAATGTCTTCATGTTTACTCCTCCTCGGGCTAGTTACCCTTACCTCGTAAAGTCGGTTGTGGTGAAGCCCCTGTCACGGGTGGAGTCGTCGAGTGTATCATTCCCTGACCTTTTCTCAAGTCGTCCTAATACTAGTGTCCTCAATTCCCAAGCGTTTGCGGAATCCAGTGTTCCTATTTTCCAACTGTCACTGTTGGTACAAGACGTTAACATAGGCGAATATTCCGGTCGATCGCTCGAATGCTGTTGGCTATACGAGCTAAAATCGCACCAGATATTAACTAGTTATTTATAGTTGTGTCGCAAATTGTTAATGCTTAAACCTTATAAACCCTAACGAAACGATCAAAACGATATGAATCCTCCCGAAAATCGAGACTACGAGCGCAGACTTCAGGAACTAGAGAGAGAATTGGACAACAACCAACCCCGTCCATCCGTAGAAACTCATCTGGAGCAATCCTTTCAGGACTATCTCAATACGTTCCAAATCAAGCCTGTATTCCAGCGAGTTGCCAATTGGTTTAATAGCCTGCCGAGTGCTGGTAAGGTAGTGGCGATCGCTGTTTCAGCACTGATTGGTCTTTCGCTGTTGCATAGCGTCCTGCAACTCGTTACTTCATTATTCGCGATCGCTTTATTAGGAGCGATACTGTACTTGGTGTATAAGTTCTTCGTGACTACCCAGTCTCCGAAGTAAGTGAAAACCCTTCCTTGTGGCGTGAGAGTTGAACATGGCTAGCCCCAGCATAAATAGTGAAAATAGTCAAGAGGGTAGTCGATCAATTTCGTTGCGACTGCGCGTGGCTTTACCATTAGCAGCCCGACGTTGTGCAGCGTTCGTTGTCGAAGTTTCATTGGTGGCAGCCAGTGCCCTGGTACCCTACAGCATTGGTTTGTATGCCAACGAACATACTTCAGTCGAATCCGTTCCCCTCAACCCAGTGGTGGAATCGACAGAAGAAGCGATCGCTCAAGCGTTGGCCTACCCACGCGGACAGCTAACGCAACAAGTGGCACCTCTGACGAATTTATTCTGGTGTACGGCCGTCGTCATGCCAGTGGTAGTAACGGGTTGGCAGCTATACCTGCTCGGAAAAACGGGGAAAACAACACCCAAGCGTTGGTTCGGCATCCGGGTTGTCACCGCTTCGGGCGCACCACCGGGAATGGTTCGCGTGCTATGGCGCGAAGGAGTCGGACGCTGGGGATTACCCGTGGGAACGGCTTATTTACTCTGGCGCTATACGGGTGCCTTTCCTGCTGTGGGAATTCTGCTCGGCTTATCAGGTCTCATGCTAGTGGCAGAAAGTGCGATCGCATTGTTCCAATCTCAACGCCGTACTTTGCATGACAAGCTAGCAGGTACTTATGTCATAGGGGCGCGAGAGAGTTTTCCTGCCTACTCCTCCAATTTTGGCAAGTGGCAAGCGCAACAGTCCGGTCATTCAGTCACGCTGGAGTTGGAAGATGGCTGGCAGTTGGCTGATGAAGACGAACCACCCCGTCAGCGCAGCGAACGAACGGTCACAACGATTGTTCTCACCTCACAACGACCCAAGCGGCAGCCTCTCAACCTTTGGTTATGGATGCGCCGACATCCCGGTCTTACCTTATTAATTGTCGCGTTTTCTGGCATGGCCTCGGTGCTGGGTACGTTTGTTGGGACTCAGGTGTACATTCAGAGTCAAGCGAATCGACGAGAGTTCAAGCAGCAAGACAATCAAGTCTTTTTAGCGCTGGTGAAGCAATTAAGCTCGATTTCAGCCAATGCGACTCAAGAGCGACAAGGCGCAATTCTAGCACTGGCAAGGCTGGACGATCCCCGTGCTGTACCCTACCTAGTTGATTTGCTCGGTCAAGAGCGGACACCTAGCTTAATTGATGCGATCCAACAAGCTCTAGTGAGCAAAGGCCCAGAAGCCTTAACCCCTCTGCGACGCTTGAATCAATCCTTGCAAAATGACCAGGAGACATTACGCGGGCGAGGAACGTCACAAGAGCAGCAATTGATTGCCTTGCGCCAACGAGCGACCAAACGCGCGATCGCAAAAATTCTCACCATTTACACGGGTCAAATCCATGATATCGACTTGAGCCGCATGAATCTGAGTGAAGTGAGCCAAGGTTCTGTCCCAGTCACGCTCGTCTTAGACAATCTGGATTTATCCGGCATCAATTTGCGATCGACCAATCTCACCGGAGCTAGTTTACGCGGCAGTCGCTTTTACGGCATTGGAGAGGATCAACGCTTGGCGACTTTCGATGATTGGATTAGCGATTTGAGCGGTGCCATTCTCAAAGACGCCGATCTCACCGGGACAACTCTCACGAATGTCACCATGAATCGTACCAATTTGCTGCGGGCAGCTCTGAATCGAGCTAAGCTTTCAGGCAGCCGCTTGTCAGAGGCCAATCTCAGTAGCGCTCAACTCATTAGTGCCGATTTGCGGCAAGCTGTCTTAGAAAAAGCCAGCCTCACCGGCGCAGATTTGGGCGAAGCGAACTTATCTCTTGCCAATCTGCATGGGGCAAGTCTGGGACAAGTGAAGGCGGTAAGAGCAGATTTCTCCTTCGCTAATTTGACGCAATCCAACTGGCAAGGCGCAAATCTGACGGGAGCCAATTTCACGAACGCTAATCTAAAAGATGCTGACCTCACCGCGACTAATCTCAGTGGGGTGAATCTAAGCAATGCCGAACTCAAGAATGCCAAGCTACGCAACTCTAACTTGAGTACGGCTGACTTGCGAGGAGCGAATTTAAGTGGCACTGATTTCTTCGGAGCGACTTTTGTTCCTCCTACACCAGTTCCAGCCAATCAATTTATCGAGAAACCCCCTTCTGCCACCTCAGTGGCGATTGTGACAGATGTTAATTTTGCTAGGGCTAAGAATTTAGATGCCAAGCAAATTCAATTTATCTGTTCTCATGGTGGGCTACATCCTCAATGTCCTCCCAAGGGAAAATGATACGACGTTGCGCTCAAGACATAGTAGTTGAGACAGATGGGGAGACGGGG
>DATNPC010000280.1:0-13503 GCA_036703375.1 Allocoleopsis sp. | reverse complement strand
CCCTATAGAGAAGAAAAGTTAAACGTTTCTGAGCTACACACGATCCATTTTGAAGAATCGGGTAATCCGAATGGTAAGCCAGTAATTTTTCTGCACGGGGGGCCAGGGGGTGGTATTGAACCGATTTATCGACAATACTTTGACCCAGAAAAATGGCGAGTTGTAATTTTTGCTCAGCGAGGTTGCGGTCAAAGTACGCCCCATGCTGAATTACGAGAGAACACGACTTGGGATTTAGTCAGTGATATCGAAAAACTTCGAGAACATCTAGGTATTGAAAGTTGGGTGGTCTTCGGTGGGAGTTGGGGAAGCACCTTGGCACTGGCTTACAGTCAGACTCATCCCACTCGCTGCAAGGGTCTGATTCTGCGAGGCATTTTCATGTTGAGGCGTAAAGAGTTGCGCTGGTTTTACCAGGAAGGTGCCAGTTATATTTTCCCTGATGCTTGGGAAGAATATCTTAAACCCATCCCTCTTGATGAGCGAGACGATTTGCTTTCAGCGTACTATAAACGACTAACCAGCGAAGACCAAGAAACTCGACTTGAAGCCGCTCGTGCTTGGTCGATTTGGGAAGCCAGCACGAGCAAACTCTACTTATCTCAAGAACTACTCCAGCGATTTGGAGATAGTAAATTTGCCGATGCGTTTGCCAGAATTGAGTGCCACTATTTTGTCAATGGCGGCTTCTTCGATCGCGAGGAACAACTGTTAGAAAATGTCGATCGCATCCGTGAGATTCCCGCCGTCATCGTTCAGGGGCGCTACGACATTGTTTGCCCGATGATAAGCGCTTGGGAACTCCACCGGGCATGGCCGGAAGCAGAATTTATCGTTGCCCCCGATGCCGGCCATTCCATGACAGAACCCGGCATTCGTACTGCTTTGCTAGATGCTACGGATAAGTTTGCACAGTTGTAAGCTAACAATCATTCAATTTTGCATCAGTCAATTTTTGAAATTCTTGTGGGATGGGCATCTTGCCCGTCCGTTGAATGCAACTTGAAGGCACGACAGCTTAGCTCAAGACCAATCTCTAACTTTTGGCTACATCACATCTCGAACTTCTGGCTGATTCTAAACGTTTTTAACTTGTGCGACCTTACACAGTAAGCATAAATGCCGAGTATTAAGAAACAGAAGAAAAAACAATGCCAGATAAGACATACACAAGAAATCTTCCAGAAATCGATCCAACCGAGATTGAAGATTCTAGAACAGCCATCGCTGACGAACATCGCTCGTTCCTTGAAAAGGTCATGATTGAGGCTGGATTTGCTGACCTATACGATGCTAGAGATTTTACCGAAGTTGTGTTTCGCGTTATGCGCGACCTAATGACAACAGATGCGATCGATCGCGTTGAGTCAGAATTGCATGAAGAGGCTGTACCTACCAAGGAAAAAGCACTGCAAATGGAAGTAGCTGACCTTTGGAAAGATACCAATCCAATTGTGGGATTTTTAAGTCGAGTTCGTAAACCTTTGAGAGGTCCAGCCCCCATTGGTATTGATTCCAATCTATTTCTCACCCGAGTCGCCAATGAAGGAGGACTCCCAGGAACGATTAAGCGAGAGCAAGCAGTGAAAGCGGTGTTTTCTGCGACTAAAGATGAACTGTCCCCAGAGCGGATTCAGGAAATTGCTGGTTGGCTTCCTGACCGCGTGCGCGAACTTTGGGAGCAGGCTTAATTAAAACCCATCTCAGTAGTTTGACTTTAGCAGTTCTCAAATGAGTTCGTAGGGGCAAGGCAGGCTTTGCCCCTACTGTGTCGTCTATGCAACTGTTCACTGCTCACTGCTCACTGCTCACTGCTCACTGCTCACTGCTCACTGCTCACTGAACACTGTTAAAAAATATACCTAATGAATGCTTCCTGTGGTAGAGGAATGGGATGCGATCGCCTTCTAACCTGTTGAGTAAGAAGCTGGAGCGATCGGCGACGTTCAGTGGCTAGCTGACTGAAGTTTTAAAACAGTTATAGTTGCTCGCTCAGTTGGGAAATGAATCGCGATCGCTGTATTCCGAAATTGGACAAGTTAGGACAGGTTAGGAGATAGTTATGCCCATTCCCTTAAGAGAAGATGTCATGTACATCATACTCAAAAAGATTCATGATACTGATGGACAAGGGAAGCACCCAGTTAACTTTACAGCAGCAGACTTTGCAGGCCGTCAGCTTTCAAAATCAGACCTGCTGGGTCACCTCGATTACTTAAATCAAAAGCAATATATCAATGCCGATTTCAGCGGTAACGCCTACGCGAATCAGGAAGATGTGCCTAGTGTCGTCGATTCTGATGAAGTAGACTTCCGCATTGCCAATACCTATGGTGCCTCCGATGGCCCCCTGCCTCACTTGATTGACTTTCAGCAAGCCGCACTGACCCAAAAAGGTGCCAAGATGCTGGAAAAAATGGAAGCGAATCCACCTAAGTCTCTAGAAAAAGGACTAGCGGTTCCAATTGCCACCAAAGACATGCCTTTCCTCGAAAAAGTCATGTACAAAGGCGAACTGGAAGATATCTTTGATGCCAGAGATATCACAGAGGTTGTCTTCCGCACGATGCGTGACATGATGACGAATGAAGCATCCGATCGCGTGGCATCAGAACTGCACAAAGAAGTAGAACCAACGGAAGATAAAGCCTTACAGAATGAAATTGCTGATTTGTGGAAAGATACCAATCCCATTGTCAGTTTCTTGAGCCGCATTCGTCCTCCTCTAATTATTAAATCGGATACTTTCCTATTCCGGATTAATCAAGAAGCGAGTTTACAACGAGGGGTAGAACCTGAAACCGTTGTTAAGGCTGTTTTCTCTGCCACTAAAGATGAGTTGTCAGAAGAACGCATTAAAGAAATCGCTGGATTTCTTCCTGATAAAATTCGGAACCTTTGGGAAACAGCCTAATCTTTAAATCAAGCTTGAATCCAAGCAAGCAAAAATTCTGAATTTCACTTCAAATTCTTTAACTGCCTAACCTCAAGAAATGAGAGTTGGGCAGAATAAATGTCTTTAAATAAAAGGAGAAATTGCCATGGCGTTCATAGAAATAGTAATGCAGAAAGGACATCTAGAAGATGCTCATATAGCTAAAGATGTGACGGAGCTTGTGTTCCGTACTATGCGAGACTTGATGACAACCGAAGCCTCCGATCGCGTTGCGGCAGAATTGCACGAACAAAAAGAAGTAGTACCAACGGATGCCCCCAAGCCGTTGCCTGACAAAGTGGAAGATTTATGGCAAGACACCAACCCGATCGTTGGTTTCATAAGTCGTATTCGAGAACCCTTAAAAATTGATTCAGAGTCTTTTTTGTATCGGATTCGTCAAGAGGCTCACTTACCTGAAGGAATAAGTTCCGAAACGGTTGTTTCTGCTGTTTTTTCGGCAACGAAGGAAGAATTGTCACCGGAACGAATTGAGGAGATTGCTAGCTTCTTGCCGGAAAAAGTTCAGGAAATGTGGAGACAGGCATAGCTCCACAAAAAGGCAGAAGGTAGAGGGCAGAGGGCAGAAATTAATACGGGTACATAGTCGTTTAAGCTGTGAAATAGGCTGTGAAATCTGTCCTAACGTTGATAGTGATAGCGACAGCTAAGTAGGTAGGTACAAATAAACGCAGGTATGTCAACGAATGTTAAGAGCCTAAAACTCTCTTCCTTTCTACCTTTTGCCTTCTGTCCTCTGCCTTGCCTCAACGACAAATATTAATGCCCACCTACTTATCACTTGTAGAGGAGTCTCCGTCCTTATTTAAATACCGACGATACACAGTAGACACTCCATTGACCGCAATTTGCTTTTTTGATGAAATACACCCTGCATTAGGGCGCACAGCCATGTGTGCCTACAAACTGCACCAAGTAGGAAACTGTTGTAAAAACTGATGAGGGTAATTGCGAAACGGATAACTGGTCACTGGTCACAGGTCACTGTTCGCCGTTAGCATCGGAAGGTGCGACTATACGATCGCGTCCCTCGGCTTTGGCTTGATAGAGTCTGCGATCGGCTACTACAATTAACTGGGACGGTGAAGCCTCTAGTCTCGGTACAATACTTGCCACTCCTATACTCACTGTAACGTAGGGACTCACGGGTGATGCTCGATGGGGAATTTCCAACTCTCGAATACCCTCTCGAATCGCTTGAGCAGCGATCGCTGCACCTGTAGCATCCGTGTTAGGCAAAATAATGGCAAATTCCTCGCCTCCGTAACGAGCCACTAGATCGGCAGGACGCTTTAATACCTGGCATAAGACACTGGCAATTTGTTGCAAGCAAAAATCACCGGCTAGATGACCGTAGGTATCGTTATAGATTTTGAAGTAATCCACATCGCACAAAATTAGTGATAACGGTTGTTTGTCCCGTGCCAATCGCCGCCACTCGGCATCGAGATATTCATCAAACCGCCGCCGGTTGGCGACTTGAGTCAGTCCATCCACAGAGGCAAGGCGCTGTAACTCCCGATTGGCAGCTTCTAGCTGTTCAAACAAGGACGATTGCTGAATTGCGATCGCAACTTGCGTGGCTAATGATTTGAGTAAATCAATTTCCAAGGGTTCCCATTGCCGGGGTTCGCTACAGTGATGAGCAATTAACAACCCCCACAATGCCAGCGAGGAAGTATTGGGATACAAGGGAGGCAGGGGAAGTTTGGGGGAAACGGGAGAGTATATCTTACCCTGCTTGTCTACTTTCCCGACTCTCAACGCTCCCTCTTTTCCCTGATGGGTGTCTCCCTGCAAAATAGGTACGACCAGATTTGCTCTCACCTGAAACTGTTCGAGAAACTGAACGTAACACGGTGCTAGTTCGGCGGCATAGATATCAACGATCGCTTGAATGTGTCCCTGTAGATACGGCTGAATCTGGAGTTCGCCGAAACAGGGATCGTGAATCGTCATATTCAAGATGGACATGTACTCAGCGCGTACCGACTCAACGACGACACTGCCGCTCCAATCTGGCTCAAAATGGTAAATGAGTACGCGATCGGTTTGGAGAAACTGCCGGACTTCCTCAACGGTTGTCTTGAGAATCTCCTTCAGGTTCAAAGATTGGCGAATGCGATCGCGCATTACGGCAATCACTTGTTCTTGTCGCAGGTGTTGCCGCAGTGCTGCTTCGGCTTGCGCTCGTTGAGTAATATCGCGAAAAATCCAAACGCGACCAATAATTTGTCGATCGCTGCGCTGAGGCTGAGTGAAGCGCTCAAGAATTCGACCATCCGTTAATTCAATCTGGTCATACCCTTCAGCTTCGGGTTGAGCGTACAATTGCTCAACTTGGCTCAAAAAAACGTCGGGTTCTTTCACCTGCGCCTGAAGCAATCTCAATCGTTCCTGCCGGGTAGCGGAGAGTAGAATTTTTTCACCGATGCCCCACATCTCAATAAACTTGTGGTTAAAGCTGACCACGTCCCCGGTGAGGTTAACGGCAACAATCCCATCTGTGGTGGAATTGAGCGTTGCATGCAGCAAAGACAGCGATCGTTTGAGTTCCTCTTGAGTTCGATTTTGCGCGGTGATATCTCGAATGGCTGTCACCGTAACTAGATGTCCCCGATAAGAGATGGCTTTACTCCGCACTTCAGCCGGAAACATCGTTCCATCTTTTCTCAAACCGAGAATTTCGTACATCTGTTCGCTAGTCGCGGCAACAATTTGCTGCATACGAGTTCGATCCGCTGGTGCGACAAACTCCAAGACACTCTTCCCTATCGCTTCTGACGCATCGTAGCCAAAGAGAGTAGTGAAGTTACTGTTCGTCCTGATTAGCTTTCCTCGATCGCTCATTAAGACGGCTTCAAACGTTGCCTCAGACAGACATCGAAACTGCTCCTCGCTTTCCCGTAGTGCCTCCTGTACCTGTTGATGTTGAGCAATTTCCTGTTGAAGTTGTTCGTTGGTGGCAACGAGTTCTTGGGTACGTTCTTCGACCAACTCTTCGAGTTGATGCTGGTATCGCCGTAATTGAGCTTCTACGGAGAAACGCCGATCGATCTCCTGTTGCAGCTGTTGGTTTGCTTGAATGAGTTCTCGGGTACGCTCTTCCACCAATCGTTCCAATTCGTCAGGGTATACGCTTAAGCAATGTTGATGGTGCTGTGCAACGACTTGCTCGTGCTGCGCGTCCTCAACGAGCTTCTCCCGATTCGAGAAGATCGCGGATGGGGCATCAGATGGGAAATGAGATGGGGGGTTTTCTATGTTACTCACTTTTGTTTCCTCACCTCTTGTGCTGGCGAGGCGAAAAGCGAACCTCCTACTTCTATTTCAGAGTAGGAAAACTTTTTGCGCTGCAAGTGAAGAAGCACTAGGTTCAAGAAAGCCGCAAGCATGGCTCTTGGAAAGCAGTAGCTCTAATGAGCTAGTCTCACGAGTTGTTCCTCAAACTGCCGCGTTAATCAAGTCGGGACGCAGGAGCGTCCGAGAGGGATAATTGGTAGTACCTGGCCGAGCCTACTTTTTTCTAGCGTACCTTAGCCACGCTCTAAAGCGCAGAAGAGGCGAAAACTAAAAGCGATCGCTTCGATCCCGACTACAAGCGAAATCTCCTGTTCCAATCAGAACGAACTAGGTGGATAAACAACGATCCGATCTTAGGAACACTTAAAAGCGTAGATTAATTCACACTCAGCCTTTCGGTTGTGGAGAATCCCAAGTGAATCGATATCTAGATAACTTACCCAGGGGACAACTTGTCTTCATAGGCGAACCTTGTACTGTAGTGTAATGCAATGTGTCCCACTGTGTCAAAGATGGTTAGTAACGTGTCTGTATCTGCAATTGTACTAGCAGGAGGACGAAGTTCTCGCATGGGTCAGGACAAAGCTCTCATCGTTGCCCATGGTGTCCCCCTGCTGCGACAAGTTTGTGAAGTTGCGCTCAACTGCACCAGTGAGGTTTACGTGGTGACTCCCTGGCCTGAACGATACCAGACTATTTTGCCGGATACTTGCCGTGCAATCCGGGAAGTGCCTTTAGCTGGAGAGACGACGCCCCACGGCCCACTTGTGGGATTTGCCCAAGGACTTGCTCGGGTTGAGGCAGATTGGGTTTTGTTACTCGCCTGCGATTTGCCTCACCTACAGGTTCAGGTTTTACAAGATTGGGCTAGCAAGCTAGAAGATACGGCACAAGACGCGATCGCTTTGCTGCCGCGACAGGCTAAAGGCTGGGAACCTTTGTGTGGTTTTTATCGACGCCAATGTCTGCCCCTGCTGACTCAATTTATTGACGAGGGAGGGCGATCGTTTCAGCGCTGGTTGGCGCAACATCCCGTGCAGGAGTTATCGATTAGCGATCCCCGAATGTTATTTAATTGCAATACGCCTGCTGACTTCAACGCGATCGACTAGTGCAAGAAGGCAGAAGTAAGAAGGCAGAAGGCAGAAGGGAGGAAAGCCGCTACAGTTAAGATTTTCAACTTTTTTAACTGGTGGGCTATTTCTATCGCACCACACTAGGCGCTTCTTGTATAAGGAAAGAAAGCTTATACAGTAAGCTCTTTAACATTTTTGAACGGGTGGATTATTTCCGTTGCGCTGCACTAGTTATACTTCGCTAGTCATTTCGGCATTAGAGGCGGCATTAGAGGATGCGATTGCATTAGAAGCACTCGCGCTCAATTCAAACAACTTGGGAGTCAAGGCTTGCTCGGCAAACTGCCGGCCTTCCGTTAGTAAATACTCTAGAAAAGTTCGAGCGACGATAGAGAGTTGCTTGCCATTGGGATAAATAGCATACCAGTACCGCTCAATCGGGAATTTTTCGACATCCAAAATGGTGAGCTGACTGCTCGGCCCTTCCAGGGCTAAGGTATGGCTGGACAAGACCGAAATTCCCAACCCCCCCGCAATTGCTTGCTTAATGGCCTCATTACTCCCTAAATCGAGCTGTACTTTCAGCATCAGGTTATGCTCGTCGAACAACGATTGCACAGCCTTACGCGTTCCCGAACCTGGCTCTCTCATAATGAACGGTTCAGACGCAATTCGTTCGAGCGGAATATTTCTTTCTCTCGCTAAGGGATGACTAATTGGTGCAATAACAACTAACGGGTTTTCTATCACGGATTGGTAAGTGATATCTATCGTGTCCGGAAGTTGACTCATCACATAGAGATCGTCCAAATTTTCACTCAATCGATTGATAATATGCTCGTGATTCGTGACCTGTAGCGAAACATCAATTCCTGGATAACGCTTGCAAAATGGTCCGAGTAAACGGGGAACAAAATATTTTGCTGTTGTAATCACGGCTAACCGTAAGCGACCTTGCTTAAGACCTTTCAAGTCCGCGATTGTCATCTCAAACTGGTCTAAGTGGTCGAAGACTTTGCGACAGGTCTTGACGAGTTCCTCACCCGCTTGTGTAAGATAAAGACGTTTACCCACTTGGTCGAACAAGGGCATTCCCACAGCTTTTGTCAGCTGCTTGACCTGCATGGAAACTGTGGGTTGTGTTAGAAATAGTTCTTCTGCTGCTCGTGTAAAGCTATTATGCCGAGCAACTGCTTCAAATACTTTTAGCTGGTGCAGCGTAGCTTGCTTCAACGCTACCTCTCCTTTAGGTCTTATCTTATATATAGAGTTTATCCTATCATAATGATAAATATTAATGTTTTAATCTATAGAATCTTCCGGTTATGATTTCAGGTAACTGGAACAAGTGACAGTCTTCCTTCCAGATAGCGTTGCACCATGACCGAGTTGTCAGTTGGATACAGGATGAGTCCGTTATCATTCTGTCGTTCGCTGGTGGAGTAATAGCTCCCCTCGACTGCGGTTCGTGCAACGCTTTACTTTGGACAAGGGATATAAAATGCGATCGCGTCGGACTCTTTTGAGCGACCAGCAGTTGAAGATCGAGACATTGCATCATAAGTCTTTCAACGGCATCGGCAGCTTTTCTAAATCTGGCAGTTGTACCAGTTCCTTTTCCGTTTCTTGAACATTAATCGGTAAGCGGAGAGGTTGAGGTTGTTCCTCAATCAGGCAACTCGCCACCGGCAGGCTTCTCTCCAAGTCTTCTACGGGTCGGGTGATTACGGTAACGGCAATGAGTTCGCCAATTCGTTGGGCAACTGCCATCCCTTCCCGCAATGCCATCGCCACTTCTGCCACGCGGCCTCGGATGATGACGGTACACAGGCCAGCACCAATGGTTTCATAGCCAGTGAGTTGGATATCAGCGGATTTGAGCATGGCATCGGCGGCACCAACAATGGCGGGGAATCCCCGTGTCTCCAATAAACCGATCGCCTGTTCGCTATGCCGAGAGGGATACTGCTGTTGTGCTTGCTCTAATAAGTGAGTGCCAATGGGAAAAACCGCTTCTAAGTTGGGAAAGGGTCGGGGGATAACCAGAGACGAAAGCAGTTGCCCTTCTCGTTTGGCATGTTCGATCCCAGCCTGAACCGCAATTCGTACTTCTGCTGTTGAACCCCGAACAATTGCAGTACACTGACCGCTGCCAATTTTTTCATACCCAACTAGCGTTACGCTAGCAGATTTGAGCATGGCATCCGCCGTGCTGACGATCACGGGAAAACTGAGAGTAGAGACCAAGCCTAAAGAGGATTGCATTTGGCGATGCTCGCGCGGGCGACCGCCATTCGGGTAAGCGTCTCTAGATGAGAAACCGTTGCGTCGGATGAGCGAGTTTTGCGGGACAAGCCCAGGTTCGTAAGACTCCATAACTATGACCTCCATTTTGTTGTTGGCTTTTCGTTGTTGGCTTTTCTCAAGTTTAAGAACTTCAAGTGTAAAGACTAACAACTAAAAACTAACAACCGATTGACCTAATCGTCTTCATCTGGTGGAGGAGGGCTAAGGGGTGGATTGGTGTTGTAAGGAAACAGGGTCTTTAAGATACGATCCAAGCTGCCTTGACCGTAAACGTATTTACCCGGTTCTAAATTAGGTGATTCAGCGGGTTGCTCAGTTGAAGAGTCTTGCTTGGGCTCGGTTGCTAAGTTTTGGTTCGTTGTGCTGACGGACTCTACGGTTGAGGGAGATGGAGCGTTTCCATTGAGAGACTCTTGACCCACCGTACTCTTGGACGAGCTTGCCGTATCTGAGGTCGGGGGGCTTGAGGCATTGGAACTAGGGGGGCTGGTGGGGGGTGAGGAATCGTCGGCGGGTTGACGCCCTTTATCTCCAATGACAGAGGTGGCAGGTACGACTTGCCACGGCTCAATCGAGTTGTTCCAAATCGTGCTAGCAGAACCAATACAAGCATTTGCGCCAATTTTGCCCTTGCCAACGACTAGAACACCAGCACCCAAAATTGCACCTGCTTGCACCTCCAAAGTACCTTGGTGAGCGTGAAGGATTGACCCCATTCCGATACAGGCACCGGAAGCAATCACGATTTTTCCATCAGGAGCTGCTCGTAAAATTACCCCCGGTGCGATCGCAGCACTCGGATCGATGCTCACATCACCTTCTATGTATACATGAGAGTTACTACTCGATGGTAGTGTGGGCAAATGCATTCTTATTGAATAGGGCGCTAAGCATTTGGGACTATCCAAAACAGTGTTAGTTGTTGGTTGTTAGTTGTTAGAAGAATAGCGGTCTAAAAACTAACAACTCGCACACTAACAACGTGATTAGTTGGGCTGTTGAATGAGCGTTTCTAGGACGCGACGCTTGGCTTTCGGGTCGATCCCAATCAGCCGCACGTACTCGCCGCTGTGTTCGGCCATGCAACCTTCTAGATTTTCAATTACGTCTGAAATTCTGGACGATTCGATGGGGCTACAGCTTTGCCAAGAACTGGTGCGGAATCGACGCTTATCTGCGTGTTCTGTACCAATTTTGTAGCCTTGAGCTAGCAATTGACGGATCTGAGCGATCGCCTCCTGACTTAATGAGGTACTAGAGGACTGGGAACGTTGATACGAAGAGTCGCCTTTGGGTGCTGTGGAGCTAGCATACCCATTGTTCGCGCCATTGTTTGAGGCAGAGTAGCTAGTGCTAGATTGCGGCTTATCGCCCGGTTTTTGAATGATTTCTTCCGAAACCCGACGCTTGGCTTTGGGGTCAATTCCAATCAACCGCACGTACTCTCCGGCATGTTCGGCTAGTGTTTCTTCTAGCGCTTTGAGCACGTCTGAGACGCGATCCGATTGAATTGAAGTCGCACTCTTCCAAGAACTGGTACGGAAGCGGCGCTCATCGGCATACTCGACACCAATGCGGTAGCCTTGGTTCAACAGTTGCCGAACTTGCGATTCAAGGTCTGAGTTTAATCCTTGGCTCGATACGCTCGTGGAATTGCGATCGCGAGATGCTGGAGTGCTGCTATAGCTAGAACGAGACGCGGTAGCTGTGCTGGTCGAGGTTGCCCCTTTATCGCCTGGTTTTTGGATAATTTCTTCCACAACCCGGCGTTTGGCTTTGGGGTCAATTCCAATCAATCGCACGTACTCTCCAGCGTGTTCTGCCAGCGTTTCTTCTAAAGCGCTGAGGACTTCTGATTCACGCTCGGAGTGAATGGAGGTTGCGCTCTTCCAAGAACTGGTACGGAAGCGGCGCTCATCAGCATACTCGGCACCAATACGGTAGCCTTGGGCTAACAGTTGACGAACTTGGTGTTGAACGTCGGAGTTTAATGCTGTAGTCAAAGACATGGAACTATTTGAACTAAGAGAACGATTGAGCTGGCCGTTGCCATTGGAGTCAGACGTCTGGGCAGTTTCACTGCGGATCGGTGCGATGCAGGCTTCATCCTCAGCACATTGGTAGCCCGAGCGCAATGCATCATTGCAAGCGACTACGTGGAGGGCGAAATGTCTATCGTCATCCTGAACATCGGGTAGCCGATCGGCTTGCTGTTGATTGTTAATCACTGCCCCTGAAGGGACGTATTTACCGGGAGGAATTTCCACATCCTGAACCAGGGCATGCATCATAACGATACAACCACTGCCAATTCGCGCATTAAATACCGTGGAGCGAAAGCCAATAAAACAATCGTCCCCGATATATGCCGGACCATGAATCAGACTCATGTGGGTAATGGAGGTATTCTTACCGATCCAAACCGAGTACTGATTCTGGTCATCTCCCATGACTCGGCCGTCTTCTAGGCCATGAATCACAACGCCATCTTGGATATTGCTGCCGTCCCCAATGTAGAAGGGGCCTCCTTCATCGGCTCGAATGGAAGTTCCGGGTGCAACTAAAACATTCGGACCTATTCGTACATTCCCAATAATGTTAGAAAAAGAATGTACGTAGGCAGTTTCATGAATTTGGGGTTCCGCCAAACTTTTCGACCAAGGCGTTGGGGGAGCCGCATAGCTGCGAACTGCCATAGATGTCTTCCTCCTAGTTTGAAAAAGCGATACACGAGCGTAAGCTATTAGCTTGAGAGCTAGCAGACGAGAAAGGTCAAAGGCTTACCCAATAGACAAGCTCACGGTCAAGCGATCGACGTGGGGTCAGTACTAGCGCCAAAGCTCGATCGCTTCTAACCTTCCAACGTTACCACTCCCGTAACCTACTAACGGTACTGATCTTTCTTGCTGTAGAGAATGTGATTATTTACACTAACCGTGTCGATAATCCCTACTACCATGGCATCGATTGGACGTGTTTCGCTGCCACCCACTTGGCGAGCTGCACTGCCACGGCTGACGAGAACCCACTCATCTAAGCCTGCGCCAACGGTGTCTGCCGCTACCTCGTAGGTGGGCAGGAGCTGTCCCTCTTCATCTAGATATTGCAACAAGAGGAACTTAACGCCCCTCAAACTTGGCTCTTTGTGAGTACTGACAACCGTGCCACGAACTTTGGCAATCTGCATTAACCTGACCCATGAGTGGATTGATGGATTGTGGATTTTGGATGATTGCTCTCAACTCTCTATCCGATTGAACAGTTTGAGCGATCGCGTTGGCTTTTTGGGCTGCGACTTGCTCGGGCTAGAGTGCCAAAATCCTTCAATCCAAAAGTGCGCCGTACACGTCCTGCTGCGACCAAAGGCAATTTAGAATCGGTTAACGACCCTTAAGGACGATTCAGCGGACGAATCGCATTGGTGCTTTCACGGAACTGCTGCACGTCTTCGGTGTAGCGAATGGGTAGAACATACTCTAGGTTCTCATGGGGACGAGCAATAATGTGCGTCGATAAGACTTGACCCCCATTAACCCGCTTCACGTTATCCACTCCAGCGGCGACCGAAGCTTGAACTTCGGAAACATCTCCTCGTACAATCACGGTGACGCGACCGCTACCAATTTTTTCATAACCCACAAGGGTGACACGAGCGGCTTTCACCATGGCGTCTGCTGCTTCTACAACAGCCGGAAAGCCTAGTGTCTCTACCATTCCTACTGCAATTGACATTTATTTGGCTCCAAGATTTTGCTTAAACTGAAATATCGTAACGAGTTGGGTCAACCGAAGATAACGATTGACCGTTCGCTAATACGTTCTGAATTGCTCGACTGCTTCACTGTACCGGATTGGCAGCAC
>DATNPC010000279.1:0-7379 GCA_036703375.1 Allocoleopsis sp. | reverse complement strand
GCGAGGATCTCATGATGAAGGATCTGACACAGTAGGATTTAGCCCTGATGGCAAGCGAATTCTCACTACTTGGGTTGACACCATTTACTTGTGGGATACTTCAGGAAAACGCTTGCTAGAATTCAAAGCGCATGAGGAGAGTATCAACATTGCAAAATTTAGCACCGATGGCAACCGAATTCTCACCGCCAGTAAGGATAAAACTGCCCGACTCTGGGATACTTCAGGTAAACTCTTAGCTGAATTCCGGGGTCATGAGGGTTCAGTTATCAGTGCAGGATTTAGCCCTGATGGAAACAAGATTCTTACTACCAGTGAGGATAAAACCGCTCGACTCTGGGATAGTTCGGGTAACCTCTTAGCAACATTCCGGGGAGATGAGAAAGAAGTCAAAAGTGCAGAATTTAGCCCGGATGGTCAACAAATTCTCACTGCCAGTTTGTATGGAACTGCCCGCTTGTGGAATACTTCGGGTAAACTCCTTACCGAAATTCGAGGGGATAAATATGGGGTAACTCATGCAAAGTTTAGCCCCGATGGTCGCCGTATTCTTACATTAGGTGACGATGTACCCCTCCTGTGGGACACTTCGGGTAAACTCCTAGCTGAATTCCGGGGACATGAGGACAGGATCAGCAATGCAATATTTAGCCCGGATGGCAACCAAATCGTTACCACCTGGGGTGGCAGCATCCGCTTGTGGAACATATCAGCCGCTATTTATGCCTATGTCCCTAAACAGGCATTACAAGAAGGAGTCCAATTAAATCAGCAACAAACCGTTGAATCGAGTCAACAGGCACTGCAAAAATTAGACGAAGCTCTCAATCGTTATCGTGCTGATAACAACTCTGTCCAAGCTTCCCAAACGCTACTCCTCATGGGCAACATTCACGCCAATTTGGGTCAATTTCAAGCTGCATTAGATTCCTATAACCAAGCTTTGCCCTTATCGCGACAAGCTGGTGCAAAAGCTGAAGAAGCTGCAATCCTCAACAGTCTAGGTCAACTCTACAACAACTTAGCCGACCCGAAAACCGCCCTAAATTACCATAACCAAGCCTTACCTCTGTTGTATCAATTAAACGATAAAGGGGGTGCAGCCACGACCCTCAACAATATTGGCGATATTCAAGCTGCTACAGAAAAATGGGAAAATGCCCTTTCCTCCTACAATAAAGCCTTAATTATCTCCCGACCCGCAGGCGATTTAACAGCCGAAGCGACAGCCCTAATGGGCATTGGCAGCACATACATCGCTTCAAAAGAATGGTCAACCGCCCTCAATGCCTACAACCAATCCCTGATCGTCTCTCGCTACATAAAAGACAAAATAAAAGAAACCACCATCCTCAACCAAATGGGGAAAATACACGCCGCTTTAGGTCAAAATTCTACCGCCCTCGACCACTACAACCAAGCTTTATCCTTATCCCAACAACTCGGTTACAAAACAGAAGAAGCAAACATCCTCTACAATCAAGCCATCTTAAACCGCCAACAGAATAATCTCACCACTGCCAAAACACAAATCGAAACCACGATTAATATTATTGAAACACTCCGCACCCAAATCGCCAGCCAAGAACTGCGACAATCCTATTTTTCCCGCAACCAAGATTATTATCAGTTTTACATCGATTTATTGATGCAACTGCACCAGCAAAACCCCAACAAAGGATATGCTGGTGAAGCATTGCACATTAGCGAACGCGCCCGCGCGAGAAGTCTGCTCGAACTCCTCACTGAAGCTACCGCTAACATTCGCCAAGGCGCTGACTCCAAATTATTAGAGCAAGAACGCAATCTGCAACAACAACTCAACGCCTTTGAGCATCGCAAATATCAACTCCAAAGCGGTCAGTATAGCGAACAAGAGCTGAATGAAATTAAACAAAAAATTGATACCGTTCTCGCCCAGCTCAAACAACTAGAAGCCCAAATTCGCGCTACCAGCCCTCGCTACGCTGCCCTCAAATATCCCGAACCCTTGACCCTACAACAGATTCAACAACAGATACTCGATGACGATACTCTACTTTTAGAATATTCCCTTGGTCAAGACCGCAGTTATCTTTGGGCAGTCACCAAAAACAGCATCACCAGTTACGTACTTCCCAAACAAAGTGAAATAGAAGCTGCCGTCGAACCCTTCCGCGAATCTGTGACTAGAAATAGTGCGGCAAATCTAGATAGCGGACTTGCACTCAGTCAGATGCTTCTCGCGCCTGTCGCCAATCAATTGAGTAACAAACGCTTACTAATTGTCCCAGATGGAGTATTGCAATATGTTCCCTTTGCTGCATTACCGATACTGACCTCTCCCCCAGCCCCTCTCCTGCAAGGAGAGGGGAGTAAAACTCCCCCCTTCCCTACTAGGGAAGGGGGGCAGGGGGGGTTAGGTTACACCCCGCTTTTAGTTCAAAACGAAATTGTCACTCTCCCTTCTATATCTACCGTTGCCATTCAACGCCGCCAACTGCAAAACCGTTCCCCAGTGGCCAAAACTGTCGCTGCGATCGCCGATCCCGTTTTCACTCTCAAAGACGAACGTATTACAGGCAATCCACCCGCACAAACGCCTGATACACTATCTAACCGTAACCTGAATCGTGCCGCCCGTAACTTATTAGGTTTAGGGGAAGAGGGAGGCGGCAAACTATTTGACCGTCTGAGATATACTCGCAATGAAGCTGATAGAATTCTCGCTCTAGTTCCAGAAGCGCAACGCCTCCAAGCTTTTGATTTTAATGCTTCTCGTCAAATAGCCACCAACCCAGATTTAGGCCAATACCAAATTATCCACTTTGCCACTCACGGATTGCTCGATCCGGTTAATCCTGAATTATCAGGAATTGTGCTGTCTTTATACAACCAAAAAGGCAACCCCGAAGATGGATTTTTGCGCTTGCACGATATTTTTAACCTCAACTTGCCTGTGGAATTGGTAGTCTTGAGTGCTTGCGAAACTGGATTGGGTGAAAATGTCAAAGGCGAAGGTTTAGTGGGCTTGTCAAGAGGCTTTATGTATGCAGGGGCGAGGCGCGTGGTGGTGAGTTTATGGAGTGTGAATGATGCGGCTACTTCGGAGTTAATGGCGAAGTTCTATCAGAGGATGTTGCAAGGGGGGCAAAATCCGGTTAAGGCTTTGAGAGAAGCGCAATTGGAGATGTGGAATTCTCAAAATAGTCGCTCGCCTTATTATTGGGCAGCGTTTACTGTGCAGGGAGATTGGCGGTAAGGGATAATTGGTAATTGTTGGAATCTGGCTATTACCCATTACCCGTTCCCCCTTAACCGCTATGCAGGAACGATACCAATGAACTCAATCTTAAAAACTAAATTGCGCCCGTAAGTTTCCTACATAAATATTGGGATTGTCATCGAAGTTGTTCGGGTTTCCAATGAAATAAAAAGCAGGGACAAGTGCAATATTATTAGTGATCGGGTAGTAGTAGGTTGCTTCAAACTCGTATTGAGTGCCACCATTTCCACCTCCTGCTGCCAGGAATTTACGACCGTTTAAGACATCAAACGGGATTAAAAAGGAGAGTGTTGCCAGCGCTCCTTGTTTGCCTAAATCAGGAAAAGCCAGCCCAGCTTGAATCGACTGAGCATTGATGTTTCCACTGGGACGACCGGGTGTCGTGGGATCGATGTTGGTTGTGGCGTAGGTATAGCGTCCGAAGACACCGAAGCGAGAGGCAATTCGCCAATCAAAGTTAAATTCAAACGTGTGAGCGATCGCACTATTAATCGAACCTCCAAAACCGTCATCCGCTACCCCATAAATCGGTTCGCCAACAGCGCCGCCAACTCCCAGACCCGTTTGCACAAACGTTCCATCAGGCAATTGTTTCAAGACGGGAACAGTGGGGTCAATATTGGAATAGTTGTAGAGAAAGCGGAGATTAATCGCATCGCTAGGCGAGAAGGTTAACTCAGCGGTAGCGGTATACGTGGGATTGAACAGACCTTTCGATGGATTAGAGGACGAGTTGAACCCGAACTGACCGGGGAGAAATTCATCATTCTCACCCAGATAGCCAAGACGCAGCTTAAACTGCTTATTGATATCCCACAGGACAACCGCACCAGAACCGCGATCGATCGTATTGAGTAAGGTACTGCTATTGGTGTTGAAGGTATTGGCACCCGTCAAGATGAAGGTGTAAGCATTGTTGTCAAAGTAGCGATACCAGTTAATCCGAGGCCCAACAACGACCTGAAGATTGCGACTGACGGGGAAGCTGTAGAAAAAGTCCCGCACAATCACGTTATTGCGCGAACCAGTAATTTCTGACCCTGCTGTTTGGTCAAAAAACGGAGTCCCAAACGTGTTGAAAAGACCCGCAGAGGCAAACTCATTGGCTGGAGAGATGCCGTTCCCCGCCGCTAATTGAATGACCAGATTGTCTCTACCTGTAAAAGAGGTTTGAAACGTCAGCCATACTAAATCGCTCAACGTGACACTGGGATCGTTTGTCACTGTCCGAACAGCGGGTCTATTATCGAGTCCACGCGCTGCGGGTCTGATTTCGAGAGGGGGATTGAGGTTTGAAGTTTCTACTTTGACATCCCCATCAGCAAAAGCTCCAGTTGCGTTGGCCCACGCTAAACCGCTGAGTTTGGTTGTGGTGGAGAATTGATGCTCTTCCAGAAAGCCAACCCGACCTTCCAACTTATCGACTCGCGTACCCAGAGCAGTCAGTTCGGTCTTAAACTCGTCAGTGAGTCGCCGTAACGTTTCTAAATCTTGCTTGGTGACAAAACCACCGGTGCCAGAGGTAATCAAACGCTCAACTTGTTGTAAACAAGCATTCAGTCCAGCGGCAAATTCATAACGGGTCATTGCTCGATTCCCCCGAAACGTGCCATCCGGATAGCCAGCAATACAACCGTAACGTTCGACTAGATTCCGCAACGCCTCAAACGCCCAGTCCCCAGGAGAAACATCTCCTAACTGCGAGACATTATTGACTTGCGACATCGGGTCATTCGACTCAACAGTGCCGTCAGTCGCAGAGAGATTGTTTACAGAGGGAACATCTCCCAAGATTGACCCATCAGAAGAGGGTTCCGGAGACGTTGCAGACGATGTTGCCGGAGAAGGGATGGCTTGCGTGTCTTGAATCGGAGTGGTATTGGCGTCTGCTTTATCCGATGTGGCCTCAGCCACCACTGGCACTTTGTTCATCGGAGATGCTTCGGCTGGAACCTCCACTGAGATTGCTTGTTGGTTAATCGGAAAAACTGCGGTTGAAGTTTCAACGGAAGAGGCTGGCGGAGCAGAAATTGCTACAGCGTCTTGAACTGTATCTGCATTTTGAGTGTAGTTCTTGCCAGAATCTACGGGAGCTATGGAAGCGATCGCCTGCAAGGGTAGGCAATTAATTATCGCACTGGAAACGAATAGAGACACCCAGAAGGCTGCTGGCGCAGTCAGCCAAGCCTGCCAGGTAGTTGCATCCTTAACGGTCATTCCTCACACCTACTTTTTGTTTTTTAGAAAATAGAATTTCAGGATGCTAACAAATCTACCTTAGGATAGATGTATTGTTAGCAACAAACATTTCCATTCCAGCCAGCGTCATCACCGCTACACTCCAACGATCGAGTGTGAATTTTGAATTAAGAACTCAAAACTCTTGTGATGATATGAACTAAGAGCAAACACACGCCTTGTAGGCAACGCGATATCCGGTTGTCTAAGACGCCCACTTTTCTAAAGCTGGAAACACATTGGCGGTGGGTGCAGTCCACCCCACAATGCCACCTTGTGCAACCATCATGTCCAACGTGGATTGTTTAAATTCTGGAAAGTAGCTTTCGGTGGCATCTTCGACTAACAGACACTCAAATCCGCGATCGTTTGCCTCTCGCATTGTTGTTTGCACGCAAACCTCAGTTGTTACTCCCGTTACGAACAAGTGAGTTATGCCTTGTTCGTGTAGGAGGGATTCTAATTTAGTGTTGTAAAACGCACCTTTCCCTGGTTTGGTAATTACAGTTTCACCCAGTAAAGGTTCCAATTCAGGAATAATTGCATTTCCAGGTTCGCCGAGGACTAAAATTCGTCCCATGGGGCCAACATCGCCAATTTTTAAGTCACTTTGACCGCGATGTTGTTTTGAAGGCGGACAGTCAGAAAGATCGGGTAAATGGCCTTCAATTGTATGGAAAATCGGTAGTTTATAAGTCCGAAAAACATCCAGCAATTGCTTTAGGGTTGGTACGATCGCTTGTAGTCGAGTCACATCATTCCCCAACGCTGCCCCAAACCCTCCCGGTTCGAGAAAGTCGCGCTGCATATCGATAACAATTAGTCCTAAACCACCAGAGGCAGGGAGTTCGTAATCGTAAGGTTGAGCAGAAATTAAGACCATAAAATTGGTAGTCGTTAGTGATTAGTGGTTAGTTGTATCGACCCGAACAACTAACTACTCCGGACAGAGACAGGTTTTTCCCAAATCGCGAGAACGATACAGCCAACTTGACTGATGACACTGTGATGAGTGTTGGGTGGATTGATTACCAGGGTTCCTGCCTGGTGTTCCCCGTTGCCATCGCTTTGCGAACCAGATAGAACCAAGATGTGTTCAAATCCTGTATGGTCATGTAAAGGTATACTGGCTCCTGGCTGATAGCGCAGCAGTGCGGCGGCGGCACCCTGATTACCGTCTTGATAAAGTCGATAAATTTCCACTCCAGGACGAAACGGTTGCCAAGACAACTCATCCTGTCGTGCAGCGATGTTGAGTAGATCGTTGAGGATTAAAACTTCCTGCATTAGTGTCCTGCCATGCGTTGACCAATCGTGGCAAAATCAGCATCTGCGATCGCGCTTTCATAGACAAATTGCCCTTCGCTAATCACTAAAATGCGATCGGCGAGTTTCAACAGTTCATCTAAATCTTCACTGACTAGCAACACGGCTACGCCACGGTTGCGCGCTTCAACAATTTGCCCGTGAATGTACTCCACGGCAGCAAAATCCAAGCCAAAGCAAGGATTAGCGGCAATTAATAGATTAATGCGATCGGCAGAAAGTTCTCGCGCTAGTACCGCACGCTGCACATTTCCCCCAGAAAGATTGCCAATCGGTGTCTCGGTTGACGGCGTTTTAATCGAGAAGGTGCTGATTAAGCCTTGGGCCATCTGTCGCATCGCCTGAAGCACCAGTAAGATACCCCCCTTGGCTTGGGGCGGACGGTCAAATGTTCGCAGCGCGAGGTTTTCTGCTACGCTCATGTGAGGCACGCAGGCATTGCGTAAAGGTTCTTCGGGTAATGAAAAGACTTTATGCCGATACATCTCGGCTCGCGTTGCTGCGTACACTTCACCATTCACCAGCACTTGCCCAAATGTACATTTGGGCA
>DATNPC010000278.1:0-2420 GCA_036703375.1 Allocoleopsis sp. | reverse complement strand
AAGCCATGTAAACAGAACGTTCCTAATCAGTCGAGACAGCGACTTGGAGTGAGTGTGTCTCTCCTCTTTTTTACCACCCCAAGGGGTGGTCAGTTACTTCTGCCGGGATGCACTAGCAGTAGCGCGGATATTCAATCGCATCTTTAACCAAAGGCTTTGAGCGTATTTCTTGGATCGTCGTAGTCATTAATGCTTCTCTCTGAGCAAGGAACTTAGTTCGATCAAATCAAATTGTGAGCAGTGAAGGAGGTATGCAGATTCAGACGCGATCGCTGCTCTATCTTTACTCAGCGTTCTGTTCTCGTTTTTATGCAACAGAGCTGTTAAATTTTATAAAGTCAATGGCGTAGCTATTTTTCCAATTTTCGCCCCCCTAGCCCCTAACTTTGGGGTAAACCAGAATTCAAAGTCCCCCAGAATTGGGGGATTTAGGGGGCAATCCAGGATTTAGGCGCTACCACTGCTCACTCCTCCATATCTCCAGCCTCTGCCGCTAACTGATTTGCCCTCATATAGTGACTCTGAGCTAATGCATTCAGCCCTACATCCAAATACAAGTCACCGAGAGTACGATAAAAAGCCGCTGTTTGGCTACCCCGCTTAACCAACGCTTCCAAAGTTGCGATCGCTTCCGCTTTCAGGTCATGTACTCTGTAAAGATTCGCCAAGGCAAAAGATTTCGTCTCATCAGCCAAATCCAGTTTGACCAATTGCTCTACCGCCTCGCGCACAACCGTTGCTTCACTTTCATCCAGCAGACTGAATCCTAGGGCGTGTCATCAATTAAATGTAGAATGCTGTCAGAGCAAGGCTTTTACGGCTATAAAGCTCGAACGAGCCTGACAGCCAGAATTCACTACTGGTACGGGATGTGTAGCTAATTGATGACACGCCTTAAGTCGGGCGATTCTTCCCCCAGAGACGATGCACCCGTGTTTGCCCTAACCATAAGTAAATAGTCAACTCCTGACTCTAGAGGAGACTCTCCCGAATAGACAACCTCAGTTTCCTCGGCTTGCGTCTCCCAAAGCACATCCTCGTCAGCAATCAGACTCACCGTATAACGACTTGCACCCAGCACCGCATTCCAACGCAACATCGGCAAGGCATTCAATAATTTAGTGCGACGCGGACTAATGATGTAGGGAATCAGAGGATTTATCGCGTTGCGAAGGGGAGCAATATCACCTCTGGTTCTCGATAGAGGAACAGCTTGAGGAGGACAGCCATTCGTTGCACCCGATATCATCCCGGCTGGCACAGACCAAATCGTTTTCCCATCAGCACATTGCACGATGACTCTCGCCTGAGGTGCGGGTTGTAGTAAATCGCCGGGATAAAGCTTAGCGCCAATACTTGCCTTTCGGTAATCTAACCATTCTTTACGCTTGAGCCGAACTTCCCCTTGTACCTCAATAATCGAACCTACTAGACCATCAGTTTCTTGACACACAGGAGTTTCTTGGAGAGATGTCATTGTCAGTTACCTAATTGTGCTAAGCGTTGGCGTGCTAAATCAATCCAGGCATCTTCATCTGGGCGGTAACTGCTAGCATATCTAAGGCAGTTTTCCCAGGCAACTAACGACTCTAGCTTTTCCCCCAGTCCTTCTAAGGCTTGCGCTAATAATCCATAAGCCGGAGCCTGTTCCCGATTTAAATCAATCGCAAGCAATAGTTCCGCTTTCGCTTCGGCATAGCGACCTTGTCCCAGTCTGGCCCAGCCCAAATTTTTTCGCAACGCATATTTTTCTGCATCGTGTTCTGCCACCTTCAGTCCTTTCAAAAGCAGGTCAACAGCAGCGGCGTAGTCTTTGTCCAGAATGTACAAACGAGCGAGGTTATTGTAAGCAGCGGCAAGACCACCGAGTATCGCTACTCTATATTCAGCGCGAGCCTTGTCAAAATCTCGCAAATCTTCGTAAAGTGACCCTAAATTGTAGTGAGTTTCTGCAAAGTTTGGGTCGAGTTCGAGTGCTTTAGTAAAATCAGATACCGCCTGCGGCAAGCGAGAGGCTAAGTAATGTTCCAATCCGCGATCGTTGTAACTTTCAGGCGTCTCCTCCTGATTCTGAGGTAGGTCATCCCTCTTTAAACTCTGTTCGGATTTAGCTTTTTCTAGTCGGCGACGCGACCACTCTAGATCGAATTGTTTCAAATTCTCTTGTTTATCTTGCCGCCTGTGCCAAAGCGTCAGAGTAAAGTTCCAGCTATGTAAGCCCCTAGCACCTACTCTATTATCCCTAAGAATGCCCAAAAAACCTTTAAAACAATACTTCAGTGCATATTTAATTTGTTCTTTAGTTAACCGACCAGGATAGGGGTCTTTATGGGTCAGTTCTTCTAGGAATCTCACCTGTGTCTCGACACCCAGCTCATTCTCTGTGTGCCAGTTGAACTTAATCGGTAGGTGTTCGCAAT
>DATNPC010000277.1:0-2579 GCA_036703375.1 Allocoleopsis sp. | reverse complement strand
CCCAGAGCATGACGCGCCAGGGAATCACTCGCCGATTTTCCGAAAACAGCCATGCGATCGCACATAGACCAAAAATGCCGAAAAAGGAAATAATGTTGAGATAAAAGGGGTGATTCATGCAGTGATTCCTTCTGATGCGGCGGAGTACATCTCATCTAGGATGCTGGGTAAACGCGCTCCATTTGTCGGCTTGTTCTCCATCCAGAAGAGAATGGCACAACTACAAAACAATAGCCGATGCAGGAGGGCGTCAGCACGAGAGGAATCTTAAGATAGCCCGAGCAGAGTGTAAAGAATTTCAACTCATGCTTTACATAACTTTTGCGATTGCAATACTAGAGATTGCTCTAAATAAATGGCAGCTTGCCTTGGCAGCCAAGTCATTAAGGATAGCTACATGTATGGACGCTTTTTCCCCAGTCCCACCAGAATGGACAAAATCAGCAATTCATGCTACAGCATTTTGCTGCCCTAACTGCCAAGCTTCTAGTATGGAGGCTGAGCAAGTTTGGATTAATCGGCGCTCGCCAGTGATGACGGAAGACTATCGCCGGAAGTGGCAAGAATTTTATGAGTGTAATTGTACCTGCGTGTGGTGGGCTTGGAGTAGCGATCGCCCCCCTTCAGAATTAGCCAAGCGTGAAAGTCCACCGCAATCCTGAATGCAGGAACTCAGGACGTTTCTAAGAAGGAAACTCAAGTTCTGCCAAATCTGAGGCGATGAGCCGGTTAATAAGTTCGGCAACTCCAGCACCTCGCTCTCCTTTCGTCACATAATCCGCATGCTCTTTGAGCATGGGCAGGGCATTGGCAACGGCAACTCCACACCCACAACTGTCGAGCAAGGCATGGTCATTTTCTGCATCCCCCACACTCACGGTATTGTGTGGCGATAATCCCATTTCATCTAGGGCCGCTTTCAATCCGAAGGCTTTGTTGATGCCTGAAGGCAGTACCATCACAGCACCTTTGTTAAAGATGACTTGCCATTCGAGTCCCAACTCGCGGATGACTTCCAACACCGTCGTCTCGTGAGGATGCCAGGTGGCGACAATCACCTTGCCTACAGCAAGAGGGTCAACTCCTCGCTCTTGCAGCGCTTTAATAAACTCTGTGGGTGGAGACTCACCCAATGGCTTTTCCTGACGAGTAGTGGGTTGGTAGAGCAAGGCTCCATTTTCGGCTACAACCCAATCGCAGAGGTTAATCTGAGGAAAGACATGAAGAAGGTCATCTAGATGTCGCCCTGTCACTAGAACTAATTTTCGACCAGAGTCCCGCAGTCGCTCAAGCGCGGCTACCGTCTTCTCCTCCACCCGTCCATCTGTGGCAAGCGTGCCGTCATAGTCACTAGCCAGTACCAGATAACGCATTAATCTCTATCCTCGGTTGTGTTCAGAGCCCATCGTACTGGAGGTAGGAAAAGGCGTTATCCTGCTTGGGTGATAACTCTAACCTACGCTTCCCAGAGTAAATATCGCATTTTCGGGAATGGGGAATTGGCAAGAAGATCGATTGCCTGTGTTACAAAAATATTTTATTATGTTACAATAGTAGTAACTTGGCAAGCTAAAGCTAATTAGCGATCGCATTTAAACAGTGACCAGTGTTGACTCAGGTCTACAGCTAGTACCGGGTTAAAAACTAATGGTTTGATTCCATGAAGTGTGAATTGTGTGAAAGAGAAGTCGAGCGTTTAACCATTCATCACCTAATTCCTAGACATACAGTCAAGCAGAAACGCGCTGAACCTGGATCAACCACCAATATCTGTTCTCCTTGCCATAAGCAGATACATGGTCTATTCGACAACAAACGTTTAGCCAAAGAACTGAATTCGTTGGAGGCTTTAAGAAATGAACCCCAAATGGAAAAATTTCTAGCATGGGTTAAGAAACAAACACCCAACAAACGCATTCAAGTACACCGTCAAAAAGGACTATAGCCCACAGTCAACGGTTAGCTAAGCGCGAAACTGGATTGCCTAAACATGGCATTTAAGAATTGAGACTGGCTATATCAATTAATAACCTCCGGATTAATCCGAAGGCTAAATGATAAACTTCAAAATTAGTTTTTGAAATTTTAATTTGAGGTAATGGAACCTTAGTCAAGGATTAGGGGAATAATTTATCCATTAATCACTGTACCACCGTTAGGATGTAGAACTTGACCCGACATATAAGAAGCGTCATTAGAAGCTAAAAATACGTAGCAAGATGCTACTTCTTCCGGCTGTCCAGGACGTTTCATTGGCACTTCAGAACCGAAGCTTTCAACTTTTTCCTCTGGAAATGTAGCGGGAATCAAGGGTGTCCAAATTGGGCCGGGAGCCACGCCATTGACGCGAATTCCTTTCTCTACTAAGCTCTTTGACAAAGATCGGGTAAAGGCGACAATTGCTCCCTTGGTAGAGGAATAATCCAATAGCTGTGGATTGCCCTGGTAAGCTGTCACCGAAGTCGTGTTGATAATCGAGCTTCCTTCTTGGAGATGAGGCAGCACCGCCTTAGTGAGATAAAACATCGAAAAGATGTTTGTCCGGAAGGTGCGCTCTAGCTGTTCTGCACTGATGTTCT
>DATNPC010000276.1:0-2017 GCA_036703375.1 Allocoleopsis sp. | reverse complement strand
GCCTTGTCGGTTTAGGTTCCCGCTCAAAGTTAAATCCTACATCCACAGTGCTAGTCGCTAAGATAATCTGGCATTGCATCGCCCGTTTTCTGTCTTGACTTGGTGCAGGACCAGTGATGCGCCCAACGTAGTTGCCGAGTCCTTTTGCTTGAAGTACACCCGATAGAAGATTGATTAGGTTAAGAGAGTCAAGGATAACCGCACCATTGCGCTCGGGTTGTTCTCGGAAACGCCTAACCACTTCATCCGCTAATTCTGATAGCCACTGTTCCGTGTCAGGTTGTACTCTTAACTCAAGATTGACTGCTGCTTGAGAGGGTAAAAGATTAGTATTCGCAGTCTCTTCATCAATCCTGGCAATTCTCACACCTTCCACACTCAAATTTTTCAATGCCAACTCACAAGCTGGTTCCGGTGTCGCTGTCAACAAGACAATCCGCCGCCCATGTTGAAAGAACTTAAAGATGTGGGAGTAAGCGAGATAAAACAGCAAGCTGACAAGCTGCTTAGCATCATAGAGATGAAATTCATCAAAGATAATCGTGGCAAACTGTGTGTAAAACTCAGCCGCTAGATTTTTGCGATCGAGGCGGTTATAGCCGAAGAAAGTTGCGTAGTAGAAAATGTCAGGATTGGTTACTAAAAGAACAGGTCGATTAGCACCGACATCGGGAAACATTGTAGCAGGGTTACGTAAGAGATTACGCAGCTTTTCCCCTGGACGTTTACCGACTCTATCATTCGACCATTTTCTGATTTCTTTAGCAGAAACGGCTTTGACAACATGACGTAAACCCGCATCTTGCACAAACTTCTTAGCAGCTTCGCATTGTTGATCGACTAAAGCATTAGTCGGTGCAATGTAAACAGCACTTTTGTCAGGCTGATGCAACAGTACGGTGAATCCTGCTTTTGTTTTCCCTGTACCCGTTGGTGCTAAATCGAGAATGATATCAGCATTCCGAGACTTTTCAAACACGTCAACTTGATGTTGTAGTGCATCAGCTATGAATGACGACAACTTCGGGGGTATAGAGGCACCAGCAGAGATGCTGCGGGGTTCAAGTTTGATTAATAACCTTTCATTAGCCATTCCTTGTACCCCTACAACAGAAATGTAAATTAGCTGGCACAATCATTTCACCCATTTGCCAAGCTGCACCTCGGAAGCGAAGATTTTTCAGCAATGGCGCAGGAGGCATGGAAATCAAATCGAATGAAAAAAGTTCTAAGTTAGGGGGTAAGTCAGCGGCACTTAGATAAGCCTGACTTTGGTATTCACCTTCTGGTAACAGCGTGGGTTCAAATTCGGCAAGAACATTTACCTTGACTTTACTCCTGAATTTTCCCAAACGAATGTATGCAGGTACGTTGTAACTTCCAAAAACTAAAGTACGAAATCGGTTGCCACGTTCAATCATTCGTAATCGTCCAGTTTGAGGAAAATTACTGGCTCTAAATGAATTAGGTTTTTTACCTGTTAGCCGTTGCAGTGGCACATCTTCCCGCGCAGTAGCAACACGGTTATTGGTCATTGCATACCAGTAAGCATCAGAAAGAGCGTTGAATCGTTCAAACCGAAATGTTACCCTACCATCTACAGGCGAAGCTGGTAGTACATAACAAGATTGCGCGATCGGTTCTAAATCTTCTCTGTAGGTTGGTCGTCCTGTTGCTTGTCCTTGCAGGCGATAAGGGGAACTTACCCAATCAAAAGCGTAGGCAAGAGCATAGTTTCCAATAGCTCCTTCAGTGTAATAGGTATCTGACAGTTCCCTAGAAGCAAAAAAGACAGGTTCGGCACACCACAGCTCAATAAGTCGTGCCTGTTGAAAAGGAAGTGTTGACATAGATTAACTCTCCGTTTCAACGGGTTGCTTTTTACCCTTACCTTTGCTCTTTTTAGTCTCAGTGGCAGGTTGTTGACGGAAAGGTTCATAAGATTGGCTCAATCGCTTCAGAAAAGTATCGCGCTCAGCTTCAGACCAGTGTTGATCTACATCCTCAATTAAGCATG
>DATNPC010000275.1:0-10412 GCA_036703375.1 Allocoleopsis sp. | reverse complement strand
TCGAGTTGGTCGTCCGGAGTGGATTGAGGAACTAGGCATCGGGTTTCCCGCTTCCCTGCAAAACGGTCTAATGGAGGCTGAGTCCAAGGGCGAAAGCGTTATTGCCTTGATGGATGAGGAAAAAGTTCTCGCTCTATTTGCGCTAGCCGATCGGGTGCGGGAGAGTGCGCCAGAGGCAGTCCATCAGTTGAAAGACCAAGGCATTCAAGTCGTAATGATTACTGGAGATGCTGAAGCAGTAGCTCAGGCTGTGGCAACCCAACTAAACCTTGACCGCTATTACGCCCGCGTTCTGCCCCAGGACAAGGCTCAACTGGTGCGATCGCTCAAAGAGCAAGCTCCCACTGTCTTTGTCGGCGATGGCATCAACGACGCACCAGCGCTGCTTGAAGCTGACCTGGGAATCGCGATCGGTGCGGGAACGAATGTCGCCATTGAATCAGCTGACTTAGTGCTAATCGAAGATGACCCCCTGGATGTTGCGCGATCGCTCACACTAGGAAAGGCTACGTACTCCAAGATGATACAAAACCTGTTTTGGGCTACCGGATACAACGTCGTGGCTATTCCCTTAGCCGCTGGGATTGCCTATCCTCTGGGTTTCCTCCTTTCACCAGCTGTAGGAGCTTTGTTCATGAGCCTTTCTACGGTGATTGTGTCCATCAATGCGATGACGCTGCGCCGAGTTCGGCTGGCTTAGGATGGGGACTAGGGATGTATTTTAGTTTTTCTAGATCTACCTATTTAATTGATAGTTTTGATACAAACAATTAGGGTTACAGAGGTACAAGTTAGTCATAAAATTGATGCTTCTATGTAGATTTCATGCCTATTTCATTCTCTCAAGTTAGACCTGTATTGAAGGTGATTGAAAGTAATTGTCTGTCTCTCACTCAACACCATTATCCGACTAGCTAGGAGAACGCTGTATGAAACAGTTTTTGAGTGCGATCAGCTTTGCTGGTGCGCTTCGCGCAATCGCTATAACTTCAACACTCCTGCTGACTCAGGGTTGCTCAGTATCGCCTAAAGCAGAAGAAAAGCCAGTTGCTCCAACTCAGCAGCATGAGAGTCATTCGATGGGTAATGAGGAAACCCATTCCTCAGATCAATCGAATTCTCATGAAGGTCATTCAATGGATGATATGGGTCATGGCGAGCAATCATCTCTCGCTCAGGCAAAACTTACTACTCCAAAAGACATCACGCCAAATAAACCTGTACCTCTGGTCATTAATGTTCAAGACTCAGGCGGGAAAGCCATCACCAAGTTTGACACCTTTCAGGAAAAACTAATGCACCTGATTGTGGTTAGTGATGACCTCCAGTTTTTCAGCCATATTCATCCCAACTACAAGGAAAATGGGCGCTTTGAAGTAGAAGCAAGTTTTCCAGCTTCTGGGAGTTACACGCTTTTTAGTGACTATAAACCAGCTAGGCAGAACGAACAAGTTTCGGTTCTGAACACACAAGTTCCTGGAAACAGTCCATCTGCACCACCTATTGACCTAAATACGACTAAGACTTTTGCTGATACTAAGGCTAATCTGACGTTCTCACAACCGACCTTGAAAGCTGGGCAAGAAGTCACACTGACGTTTAATTTAAAACAGACTTCTAACAACCAACCAATTACAGATTTACAGCCCTATTTGGGAGAACGAGGACATTTAGTCATTCTCAAACAGTCATCACCCTTGACAAAAGCTAACTACATTCACGCCCATGCCATGAAAGATACCCCAGCTGCACAAGTTTCTTTTATGACCAGTTTCCCAACTCCTGGAAAGTATAAACTCTGGGGTCAGTTTAACCGCAATGGCAAAATTGTTGTTGCTGATTTTTGGGTAAATGTCCTCTAGGTATCTGGGATTTCATCTTGATTTCATTTGCTTCTGTCAACATAGGTGACAACAGATTTATTCATAGTTGACATGAAAGATGAAACATGGACTTTTTGTTACAAAAATTTACTGATAAGTGTCCGATAGCAACGCCTAGATTTCATCGGGATTTCATAAGCATCTGTCAGTGTAGTAGATAGGAAACATTTTGAGCCGAATTCTTAAGGAAAACACCGATGAAACGGCTACTTTACGCTGCTACATTGACTTTAGTGCTGACCTCCAACGTCCCTGCTGTCCGTGCTGATGACAGTCCTAGGGAATACCAAAAGACGACTCTTTTGGTTCACAGTGGCGCACATCCTAATAACGCTCGTGTACCAAATGCAACTCATCATTTTAAGTTATATGTTGCAGGCAATGCCTTATCACAACTCTCGATTGATTTGCCAGAAGGTATCAGCGTTAGACGGGGGATTGAGGTAACAGATCAATCAGGTAAAAAGGTTGATGAAACCGTTTCCATCAACGACAGAAAAGCAACCATTGCTTTTGCTCAACCCGTGCCGCCTGGAACTCTCCTGTCAGTTGAGATGAAAGGTATTAGAACTTCAGACTATCTGGGTCGTACTTGGCTTTATCGTGTCTACGGTAAAGATGTTGGCATGACAGGAGAGATTCCACTTGGCACAGCCCGGATACAAACTTACAAATAAATTCAGCTTTTAGCTCATTCTTTTCTCTACTAATCCTATTCATCAGAGTCTTGGATAGATATGAACGCTACTTCTGTCAGCATGACTTATCCATTTCCTAAAAAATCTCAACAAGTAAATTACTCAGGATGTCTTCATTGTTGCTAATTTCACTTACAACGGCTCTGGGAGCAGTCTACTTCTATCTGAATACATTTGAAGAAATTTCCCGCATTTGGGCTTTTTCAATCGGAGTAGTCTGCTTATTTTTTTCTCTGGTTATGACCCCCGGGTCTATCCAACTGTTAATTCTGCTGTTCATCTTTTTGGGTACCAGTAAATTATCCAAAATAGACATTTGATAAAGCTGAGATTTCATCGAAATTTCATTTCTTGCTGTCAAGATAATAAATAAGGAATCCTTTTAAGTTAATTATTTCAGGAGAACCGGGATGCAAAGCTCGAAAAAATTTTCAATCAAAAAGCTTGTTAGTCTGGCGGGAGTAGCTAGTGCTAGCATTTTACTCAGTTTTCCAAGCCTAGCGCAAACCAACTCTAATGCGAGTAGCCTCAATCAACTTGTCAATAATTCTACTCGCCGTGCTGGCTCTACTATAAGTACTAGAGAATTTTTAGCTCAAAGTCAGTTAGAAAATCGGCAAAGTAATTCCGAGCGAGGATACTCAAGCAATCCTACTACTGGTGGAGGTTATAAAGGAGATTGGCTGCGTTTGAATAATCTACGCTACTCAAATACTGGAGCCTACAGGGGAAACGAGCAGTCTGCTACTGGTGGAGCTAATACCGGAAATAGGCAATATGCTTCTGATGGGAGATACTCAAACAATCCTACTACTGGTGGAGGCTACAAAGGAGATTGGCTACGTTTGAATAATCCGAACTACTCATACCAATAAGTAGAACATTGAGCTACACCCAAGCTCTATCGATTATGCGATTCCAAGACCCGACGCTACAGTTAGGGTCTTAGATAGCCATGTGTAGCTAAATTATAAATGGTCTTGAATGAGCTGGCATTTCATCCTAATTTCATCTTAGTCTGTCATCTTAGTAATAACAGGTTTATCCACTAAGGATGAGTCTGAAGCTAGGTAGACATAGTGGATTTCTTAGAGAGCGAATGAGAACACTTATTTACGCAGTTGCGTTAAGTCTTGTAGCCACCGCTTCAATCCATGCTGACTATGCAAGTGCCAGGACTGAAAGGTTTCCCCATGTCGATAGCACTGTGCAATTTCCTCAAAGTAAGTGGAGAATTGTTAGACATACTATTCGGTTGCACATTCCCCAAGAAAGCAGCGCTCTTTCTCAGCTAAGTATTGACGTTCCAGCTGGTTTAACTGCGAGCAATGACATCAGTGTGTCTGACCAGTCCGGTCGGAAAATTAACACCAATGTTTCTGTCAATGGTAGTAAAGTCACGCTTGTGTTCCCTCAACCCGTTGCTCCTGGAAGCCTACTCAATATTGACATGAATAATGTAAAAATTTCAGGAGTTTCCAACGCTTGGCTTTATCATGTTTCTGCTAAACTTGTTGGAACTGATGCAGATACCATCCTCGGCGTGGCTCAGTTTCGCGTCTATTAATCCAAAGACATTGGCTGAAGGCGCAGAGATTTCATCTGAATTTCATCCCTACTTGCCAAACTAAATAATAGCCGCCTTACTCTTAGGTATCGTCTCAAGTATCCTGCTTAAAAAATGTCGCCAACCCAGAGAAAGTTAAGTACAGGCTTCATTTTTAACTGATACCGATTGTGTTGAAGGCAAACCCAAATCGTTTTTTCCACTTCAAGCCAGTTATTATTCCTAAAAAAATGCTTAAATCTTTAACACCTAATCAAACAGACTTGATTTCTGTCGATAAGTTAAATAGCTTTTTAGTCAGAAGCAGAAGGATGATTCAAACATTATTACAGAAAACCAAAGGTAAATCTATAGGACAGTTAATCCATCTAGTTATCTCAAAAATTGTAGATCATCTCACTCTGATAAGATATCGTCTTCAATATCCAAATGTCAAGTTTGGCTCAGGCGTAACGATACGGGGGAAGTTTTCAGTAGAAGGAAAGGGACAAGTAAAAATTGGTGATTATTGTTATTTTTTTAGTTTTCCTAATCAAACCAACAAAATTTATATTCCAGAATCCTCAGCCTGTCTCACTATTGGAACTCATTGTTTCTTCAGCGCTGCCAGTTTTTTGATAGAAGGAGACGGAAAAGTCGAAGTTGATAACCACTGTTATTTCAATGGTACGCTCATTAAATCGGTAAATTTTATAAAGTTCAAAAAGCAATGCTTGGTGAGTGATGCCACGCTTGTGGACACAGACTTCCACAGTATTCAAATCAATCGACGTGACCCAAATGTACAGGCAAAAACTAAACCTATATGCATAGATGAAAATGCCTGGATTGGTAGTCAAAGTATGATTTTCAAAGGGGTCACTATTGGGAAGAATTCTGTTGTTGGAGCGAGGACTGTTGTTCGGCAGTCGGTTCCAGACAATGTGGTAGTTATCGGCAATCCACAGCAGATCGTCAAAGAGCTAGATACCACCGTACTTCCTTATGACTTCTCGCAACGATCAGACCAAACTCCTAGCCGAAGATAAAGCTTCGCGATCATGACTAAAAAGAAGTCCGCTCGATTTTCCAAGTTGGTCTTGCTCTTGGACTAGTTGAATGTCTTAGCGATCGCAGCTTGGGGTATATTGCTGCTTTCCTATTGGCTCACTGAAAAACTTGTCCTGCTAATTCACCCTAAATACATTAACCCAAGAATCCCTACGAGTATTAAAAAAGCTTGTCCTCTAGGTCTGGGATATTCGTGTAATTGAATCCTAACTTTTCCTTAACGCTCTGGCATTTCATCCTGATTTCATCAAGTTCTGTCACTCTGTCTTTAAGGAGTGCATTCTGTACAGAGCTAGGAAGGCGTGAGGTTGCCCGTATACCATCTCCTAAGACCTGTTAATTCTCCAGCTCTGTCTCAGAGTCAGCAACAGCTTGGCACACCTTAGAAATTCTCGTTGACCGATCGATTTTATGAGAGTTTTACTAGTCGAAGACGAGCCAGATTTAGGAAAAGCTATCAAGCAAAAGCTGAACCAGGAGAAGTATGTGGTTGACTGGGTTCTAGATGGTACGGAGGCTTGGGACTATCTAGAAAACCACTGGACGCAATATACACTGGCTATCTTCGACTGGTTGCTTCCAGGACTGTCAGGATTAGATCTGCTGCGTAGACTGCGATCGCGGCACAGTCCCTTGCCCGTCTTGATGCTCACAGCAAAAGACCGGATGGAAGATAAGGTGGCTGGGCTGGATGCGGGGGCTGACGATTATCTGGTGAAGCCGTTTGGGATGGCGGAATTGCTAGCCAGGGTTAGGGCTTTGCAGCGGCGATCGCCTCAACTCCAACCCCAACACCTACAGGTTGGAGGTATTACCCTAGATTACGGTACCTGCACGGTTTGTTTTCAGACTACATCGGACGAGCAGCAGATTATTTCCTTAACCTCTAAGGAATTCCAACTGCTGGAGTACTTTATGAAACACCCCAACCAAATTGTCACCCGTGAGCAGATTCGGAATCAGCTGTGGGAAGTGAATGCAGAACCAGTCAGTAATGTGGTAGCGGCTCAAGTCCGTCTGTTGCGACGCAAACTGGCAGAGTATGGTTGCGATCGCCTAATCGAAACCGTGCCTAGCATGGGGTATCGTCTGAATCCAACCGATGCATCAAAATAAACTGTTTAACCGGACTCGTACTCGATTGGCTCTATGGTATGCAGGAGTCATGGGTTTGATTTTGAGCGTGTCTGGATTTGGCGTATATAAAGCGATCGCCCATGCCCATTGGGTAGCCCTAGACGGCGAGTTGAAGTCTGTAGCGGGGACGCTGCATGACAGTATTGAACTGAAATTGCAGCAACCCGGACGCTTGGAGCCAGTTGTAGAGCAGCTTTTACCCAATCTTTGTCTAATCGGAGCTAGCTGCATGAAAGAGCAGTTGAGTTCCCGTCGCCACATTCTCAGCGTAATTAGCCAAGGCAACTACTATGTCCGTGTCTTTGATAGTTCGGGACGGTTGATTGCCATAGCAGGCGTTCATCCAGAGGGACTGCCCCAAGTGTTAAACAAGGAACTCTGGCAAAGCCTAAAAGATAGCCAAGGCAACATTTATCACCAAATTTCCCTGTCGCTGCACACTCAAGACAATCGCGATTGGGGATACTTTCAAGTTGGGCGGAGTCTCAAAGACTTCAACAACTACCTCAATGAGGTGAAATGGATTTTGAAGTTGGGACTGCCAACGGCATTGATTTTGGTAGGCGTCTCCAGTTGGTGGTTAGCCGGGTTAGCGATGCAACCCATTTACCAATCCTACAAACAAATCCAACAATTTACAGCCGATGCTGCCCACGAGTTGCGGACGCCTTTAGCCGCGTCACAGGCGACGGTGGAAACGGCTCGCTCGATGCCTCACCTGAATGAACAAGAGGTGCAGGACATACTAGAAACGATATGGCGTCAGAATCGGCGACTGATTCAGCTAGTTACCGATTTGCTGTTCTTGGCTCGCCTGGAGCGACAACCCATGTCAATGCGACGCCAACTCTGTTGCTTGAATGACATTGTCAACGATTTAGTCGAGGAGTTTGAAGACCTGGCGGGAGCAGCCGATGTGACGCTAACCTCTTTAATACAAGTGCCGTCTCCTTTGTCGGTTGTGGGCGATGAAGAGCAGCTTTATCGCCTAGTTTCTAACTTAATTATCAATGCCATCCAATACACTCCAGCCGGGGGTCAGGTAACAGTTGTCTTAAGCCGCAGCGACGATCGGGCTTTAATTGAAATCCAAGACACAGGCATTGGCATTGCGCCAGAGGAGCAGAGGCGGATTTTTGATCGCTTTTATCGAGTCAATAGCGATCGCTCCCGTAACACAGGTGGGTCGGGATTGGGGCTTGCGATCGCTAAAGCAATTGTTCAGGCACACCAGGGTAGTCTACAAGTGCAAAGCGTCTTGGGCAAAGGTAGCACGTTCGCTGTTCGATTGCCTTTGGAAGTCGCCCCGCCTAAGAGCGATCGCTTCGCGCTGCCCTTTGAGGGCAATCGCCCCAGCTTCTTCAAAAGACTGTATCGCCACCCACTTAAAAAGATGTTCGGAAAAATAGTGAGAAAATAGGGACGTTTGTGTGAGAAATTCCGTCGTTTTTTGGTACGCTCTTGGGCACGAGTGTTGGGGTTTTTAGAGATACTCCCAGAGCGAAGGCGTACTCATCCTAGCCAATGAAAGTAGAAATTGTTCTTTTGGAGAAAAGATGCTTACCCCATCGCACTTTTTGATGACTGCTGCTCTCGACAAGAGCTTACCGCGAATTCCTATTGTTAAAAGTGCGTTTTTACTCGGCTCAGTCGCTCCCGATTTACCCATTTGGTTTCTCTCAATCGGTAGCCTCATCTACTACCACTATATTTTAGGTTGGAGTGTCGCTGACACCTCTCGACTGGTGTATGACGATCTATTTTTCCATAATCCCTTTTGGATTGCCTCGCATAATTTTCTCCACTCCCCAGTTCTGCTCTTGTTAGGAGGAGTCTTGACTTGGCGTTATCGGCGTCGTATTGGCTCAACAGAGCGTTGGTTATTTTGGTTTTTCGTTGGCTGTTTATTTCATACAGGAGTGGACATTTTGACTCACGTAGAGGATGGCCCCCTATTGTTCTTTCCGTTTGAGTGGACAATCCGCTTTCATAGCGCCGTTAGCTATTGGGACTATCGATATCATGGCAGGGAGTTTAGGATGTTTGAACGAGCTTTGGACGTAACTCTTCTGGTGTACTTGTTGTGGAAACCGATTTGTCGGGTTGTCCGGAAATGGCTACCGTCTCAAACTCTGACTCAATAAGCTTTCTATCAGCAGAATTTCTGGACAGGTTACACACTTTTTAACCCAACCGATAGCCAACCCTCGGTACAGTGATGATGTACTTGGGACGGTTTGGACGGAGTTCCAGTTTTTCTCTCAACCAGCGAATATGTACCTCCAAAGTTTTAGAATTGTCCGCCACATCAGTTTCCCAAACTTGTTCGAGCAATTCTTGTTTCGACCAAATCCGTCGTGGAGAATTCATGAATAGTTCCAGCAGACGAAACTCCTTAAATGCAAGTTTCACTTCTCTTCCTCGGACAAGTACGCGGTGTTCTTGGGGGTAGAGACTAATTTCCTCAAACTGCAATACGGCTGGCTTAGGCGAAACACTGAAGTACTGGCGTCGCAACAAGGCGCGACAACGAGCAATCAGCTCCTGCGTACTGACAAGATTAGAGAGGCAATCATCAGCTCCTGCCTCCAAAGCTGAGATGCGGTCAGCTTCACTTTCTTTGTTGCTCAAGACGAGAATTGGGACACCATTTCCTTGATGGCGCAGCCAGCGACACAACTCCAGTTCACTGAAATCAGGTAGCATCCCCGCCAAAATAATTAGGTCAAAGAGAAACTTCTCCTGAGTCTGGGCGAAACTTTGGAGCAAGGTTAAAGCCACACGCTCATCAGAAGCCGTAATCACCCCGTGACCTTCTGCTTTTAACGCCTTGACAAGCCGTTCCACTATCGGGGCTTCCGCTTCAACGACAAGAACATGGTTCACCTGCCTGGTTTTTGACTCAAAAAAAACTGACGGTTGTTGACTCATCGAATAAGGTATTTCAAGAAAAGCTGATTTGTCAAGTTGAGTTATCGTCTAAAGTTAGCAACTATTTGCCAAGCAACAATCATCTCTTCATGCGGCTAAAAAGCGAAATTCCGGAAGATACAGGCTTGAAAAAATGCTCGTTGGCGCTAAGGCTTTTACCTTTTATTTACTTTTTATTAAACAAAACTTACCTTGACATAACAGTTTTTCTTGAAATAATTAACTTGACTAATGCCTTTGGCTGCAGCAAAGAGCAAGCACGTCCTCTGGTTGTGCGCCAGTTGTCTGAGAACGGTCAAACCTAATGGGCGCGAAAATTAAGCGTCATGGAACGGAGAGATATGGTAGTCAAGGGAATGAAATTTAAGCCAAACCGCTGGAAGTTGATGAGTGCGCTGGTACTGGTAGCGGCAACGGTTGGTTTAGCGGTACCTGCGGTTAAATCCCAAAGTCCAGCGACAATCAAAATTGATGGTTCCAGTACCGTCTACCCGATTACTGAGGCAGTAGCTGAAGACTTCCAGAAACAAACAAGAGGTGCAGCTAAGGTTACAGTCGGCATTTCCGGTACTGGTGGAGGCTTCAAAAAGTTTTGCGCTGGAGAGACGGACATCTCTGACGCCTCCAGACCCATTTTGGCGGCGGAGATGGAGAAGTGCAAAGCCGCTGGTATTGAGTACATCGAGCTGCCTGTCGCTTATGATGCCTTAACCGTCGTGGTCAATCCCCAAAACAATTGGGTAAGTAGCATCACAGTTGCCGAACTCAAGAAAATCTGGGGACCAGCAGCACAGGGTAAAGTTACGAATTGGAACCAAGTACGTCAGGGATTTCCGGACGCGCCCTTGAAGCTCTTCGGACCTGGTGCTGATTCTGGAACGTTTGACTACTTCACCGAAGCTGTCAACGGTAAGGCTAAGGCAAGCCGGACGGATTATACCCCTAGTGAAGACGACAACATTCTCGTCCAAGGAGTCTCCCGCGATAAAAACGCCTTGGGGTATTTTGGTGTAGCCTACTACGAAGCCAATAAGAGCAAACTGAAAGCCGTGGCAATTGATGGTGGTAAGGGTCCGGTGTTGCCTTCTTTAAAGACAGTTCAGGATGCTACTTACCAACCTCTGTCCCGACCGCTGTTCATCTATG
>DATNPC010000274.1:0-8139 GCA_036703375.1 Allocoleopsis sp. | reverse complement strand
CCACCTCTACTAATCCATTGGCAACTCGATTGGTAAGAGCATGGAGTTCTCCATAACTCAAGCTGGAAAGCGAACCGCCTTCTGACTGAAAAGCGATCGCAGTTGCATCTTCAGGAGCCTGAAAACAGCTTTCGGCAATGTTGAGACGAGCATCCACTAACCATTGCGGGGATTCTACGCCTTGCGACAGGTCAACGATTTTCTTGTAGTTCTGCCTCAAGCGAATTCCCAAGCGTTGAATCATCATATCCCAGAACTCACTGCGATGCTGTGCCGACCAAGCATGGAGTTCTGAGTAGGATGCTACATTCAACTCCTTCATCAATGCGGCAATATTAGTGGCTTGAATCTGTTCTTGGGAGGGAAACCAAGCTGGAGGCAAACTTCGAGCGGTATCCCAATCCGAGAAGGTAGTTTCGTAGAGGAGTTGGTGCAGTTCAAACGGGTAATTGGGTTTGAGGATGTCTTGAGTCAGGCGCTGCCAGCACTGACATGCAGGTAAAGAAGACAGCCATTGATTAATCTGGGGCAGCATTGCCGCCGCCCTCTGGTCTTCCAAACCAAAACTGACAACTTGTTCGAGCGATAGTTGCTTTGCCATCGCTATTTATTCCTTCAGGCGAAATCTAGTGAATACTATGACTCAAACCTGGCAACCCTTAATCAAATCTCGAATCACATTGTCTTTGAGCATCAGCAATCGCGCTGACTGAATCAACAAATCTTGCATCTGTTCGCGGGTCATTCGCTGAGCTGATTCTTCCATCAGTCTCATTTGAAATTGTTGTTCTAACGTGAGTTCAAATGATGAGCTATCCATGACATATCTCCTGCTAACTTTGATAGGATAAAAGGTAGGACGTAACGCGATCGCCTAACCCATCTCGAAAGTTAGGTAAGGGTCGCTACTTTGTGGATACATAGGTTGAGCGATTACCAATTATGCAGACATCCTACTTGCATAAAAGCGTTGCTAAACTAAGAATCCAGAGAATTACGCAGTTTCTTGCATTTGCAAACTGCTATTTCTAGTCGATGAGAATTCTTCACCCTCACGACTGAGAGCTGATGATTTTCTAATGAATTATTTTTCAATCATCTCTGACTGAAGGGCGGTCGTTCAACTATCCTGGGACTGAATCCTTACGAATTTTGAGCGTAAAGTGACAAGCTCTCTCTCTTTCTCAAGTCTTAACTCAACCCTGAATGCGAAGTGTTAACTCAGTTGCATTCAAATGGAGTATCTGGAAATAGGGGTGACTGGGGAACGCAGATGAAGCGGAATCATGAGACGATTTGATTTGAAGCGCTCTCCTTACTCGCTTCCTTCTCCACTACATCCGAATAAACCCAGCGATCGCTTTAGCGAGACTGACAGATTTTGTTGGTTTCAAAATCCTCTTGTCTCGCCCTAGTTAAGATTTGATTGGGCTTGAAGCTTCCTCTTCTCAAGAAAGATTCATTCGATACTCTTCTAGGAGTATTGTACTCATATTATATTCTATATTTTAAGTTAGCGCTATGCAGTTCAACAAAGGTTATAGAAACGCTTACAGCCTCAAGTTTCATTTAGTGCTGGTGACGAAAGACCACTGTAAGGTCATCAATTCAGACATGCTAGAACGCTTGCGCGAAATTCTGGCAGCGACCTGCCAGAAGTGGAAATGCAAGTTAGAAGAGTTTCATGGAGATGACTCTCATGTATATCTGTTAATCGACTTCCCACCAGAAGTGCAATTGAGCAAATTAGTCAACAATCTCAAGACCGTTTCCAGTCGGTTAATTCGCAAAGAATTCAAAGCTTGTATTGATAATTTTTGTAAAGATGCATTTTGGCATGGGACTTACTATATCGCTTCTTGCGGTGGTATGACTGTGGAACAATTGAAGAACTACGTAGAGCAGCAAGACCATGACTTCAGTCGAGGGAATCACTGAAAAATTGCTGAGTCATGCGATCGTAATGCTGGCAGAGATTCTCAAGTTGGAGAACATAGTCAACAATTGGATGCCTAAAGGGTGGCTTGATGGCATTTCCGATATAGGCATACGCCGTTGCATCTAAAGTTGTCGGTTTATCCCCCATAAAAAACGGTTTGTCTGCCAGGAAATCCGAAAGTGCTTGGAAATCAGCACTGACAATCTGGCAGATTTCCTCGCTGCTATGACGACCCATTCCGTGTCCGTACATCTGAGTTCGACCAGATTCTCGCACTTGTTCGACAAACGCTTGAGATTCTGCTGCCGGAACTTCTTTGCCCAGCAAACTAGCGATGATTTCTCGATAAACTTGCCAGTTTTCTTCAACCTCGTAGCGAATGAAAAAGAGTCCCCAGTAAATGTTTTCTTTGATCGTCCGGCGGAAAGCAAGGGAAATGGCTCGTTCTGTAGGCGTTAAACCGGCATCGAGGTCGATTCCTTCTTGCTGTTTGAGCATTTCGACGATCAACGTGGAATCGCCAATAAGCTTACCTTGATAGTTGATGAAAGGAATCTTGCCCTTTGGGGCTGTTGCCAAATCGGACGCTGTCACGATCGCTTTTTGATATGGAAGCTTTGCCATGCGAAACCAAGTTTCCAGCTTCATACAGGCAGGGCTAATGCTGACTAGCCCCCAAAGAGACGGTGCGGTGTATAGGGTAATCATCAAGGTAACTCAAGAGTGATTTTACTAATCCCTAATCAGTTATCTCGCAAAAACTGTCATTTTACGCGAAACGCAATTCCGTCTCGATCGCCCGTTATGGTTAAAATCTTAGGTGTAGATGCGATCGACTCGATCGCTATTGAGGCCATCCCAGAAAATCGCGATCGCATCTAAAATCTCTTTACCGCCTTGCATGAACTTAACGCGATCGAAATCGGGATTGAAGTAAACCTCCTCAAGCTCTTCTAGCGTATGACCAGCGTGTTGTCCCTCAACTCGGTTGTGCCAGGTAAAGAACGCTAGATGTAGATGTGGATGTCGTGTCTGTTTGATACGCAGCAAACCATCTTCCAGTTCCTGCCAGAAGCCAGCGGCTGCCCAGTTTTCAACGGCAAAACTCGCGCCTTCGGCAGTATGAGGATTGTCACTACCATAAAGGCGAATCAACTCGTCGCAGAAGTGCAATGTTGTAGGCTTACCATGCTTGCGTTTACCGATGTCTGCATAGCTTAGACCCAATCCTTCAGCGACACCAATTAACCATTCAAAATGTGCGGCCTTAAACCGACAAATACCTCCATCCACTGTACCTTCAATACTCACCAGTTCGGGATCGCCTTCTCGATCTTTGTCCTCGTCTGTCTGGGCAACGTTACTGCCATCTGACTGTCCAGATTTACGATAGATGACACCTAACTCGTTTAACAAGATTTCTCGCGTTGCTCTCGATTGCTGGAGAGTCGGTGAATTAATCGCTTTCAATAATGCAGCGATGAGAAACTGATTGGAGAAGACCGAGAATTGCTTGATGAAATGTCGCAGTTCTTCGTCCGTCGCTTTGCCTTCGCTAAACCAGTGGGTATAAGCGTTAGTGGTAATGATACGGTGCTGCAAGAATTCGCGATCGACTTCAGTAAGAAAGTCTTGGAAGTCGTCCACTTGCTCTTGAGTCAGTTCGCCACGATGCAGGCGTTCCTGAATTCTTGAAGAAATGGTCAGATGATTTGGAGGTGCTGCAAGAGTTCGTGTCACGGTGGGATTCCTCCTAGTTGCAATGAAAAATGAAGTTTTGTAGTTATGGCAAAAGGCAGAAGGCAGAAGGCAGAAGGTTTATTGCTATTACGTAGTCGTTTGAGCCGTTGAATCTGTCCTAATCTTTAGGCCGACAGCTATATCAATTCACTAGATGTTTGCTACAGATACTTTTTTTGTTCTCCCCTCAATAACTTGCCCCCTAAATCCCCCAATTCTGGGGGACTTTGAAGTTCCGGTTCCCCCCAAAGTTGGGGGGTTAGGGGGGCGAAATGCAGGATTTTTTTAAGAAAAAACGAACCACAGAGGACGCAGAGGACACGGAGAAAAAGAGGCTAGAGAGAGTTTTTGCGTAAGTCCTGAGCTAATATCCTTTACGTTGGGATAGCTTGAGCAGTCCAACTGTAGGGATAGTTTTTGTCTTCCAATGCCAGAGCATTCTGAGTCAGCCTCAGCGGACGAAAGGTATCAATCATCACGGCGAGTTCTTCCGTCCGTTCCTTACCAATCGAACCCTCATAGGTACCCGGATGGGGGCCGTGGGGAATGCCGCTGGGATGAAGGGTAATCGAAGCACGCTCAATCCCTTTGCGCGACATAAAGTTCCCCTTAACGTAGTAGATGACTTCATCCGAATCGACGTTGGAATGGTTGTAAGGCGCGGGAATTGCTAAGGGGTGATAGTCGAACAGGCGCGGCACGAAGGAACAGATGACAAATCCAGGCCCGTCGAAGGTTTGATGGACTGGAGGGGGCTGGTGAATTCGTCCAGTAATAGGTTCAAAGTCCTCGATGTTGAACGCAAACGGCCAGAGATGCCCGTCCCATCCAACCACGTCTAAGGGATGGTGGCGATAGAGATAGCTGATAATGCGATCGCGGGCTTTAACTCTAACCTCAAACTCTCCCTGTTCGTCATAGGTAATTAGCTCGTCCGGCGGACGAATGTCGCGTTCGTTGTAGGGAGAGTGTTCGAGAAATTGACCGTAACGATTGATATAACGTGCAGGCGGCTCGATATGCCCATTCGCCTCAATAACGAGCATTCGCTGTTCGATGCCGTCGTCGGGGAGAATCCGCCACAGCACCCCGGTTGGAATTACCAAATAATCGCCCGAACCGTAGCGGAGTCTTCCATACTGACTCTCCAAGACACCGCTTCCCTCGTGGATAAAAATCACCTCATCCCCATGAGCAAAGCGATACCAATAGTTCATGGCCTGTGTAGGACGAGCTACCGAGATGCAGACATCGGCGTTTGCCATCAGGGGAACGCGGGATTCGACGGCATCACCTCCGGCCGCTACAGTTGCCGTCCGCAGGTGGCGGTGATGCAAGGAATCTTGTTCTGCATAGGCGATATCGATCGTTCTCTCTGCTCCAATGTTCTGGATTTGGGTGGGTGGATGCAGGTGGTAGAGCAGAGATTGAATGCCCGAAAAGCCGCGAGTTCCCATCAACTCTTCGTGATACAAAGAGCCATCGGGTTTGCGAAATTGGGTATGTCGCTTGTGTGGGATGGTTCCCAGCTTGTAGTAGTAGCTCATGGTTTCACCGCGCTGTTCTAGACGCTCACGAGATTTCCCCGCATAGCCTGTTCCCGCTCGATCGCAACAAATAAGGATTTGAAATTTCCCTCACCAAAGCCTCTTGCCCCATGCCGCTCGATTACCTCGAAAAACAGCGTTGGACGGTCTTGTACGGGTTGGGTGAAAATTTGGAGTAAATAGCCCTCATCTTCTCGATCCACTAAAATTCCCAGTTCCGCTAGCTTGTCGATGGGTTCGTGAATTTTCCCCACCCGCTCCTCCAAATCGTCGTAATAGGTTTCCGGTACGGATAGAAACTCGACACCTGCTGCTTTCAGCTCGCTTACCGTCTGGATGATGTTGTCGGTAGCCAGGGCGACGTGTTGCACGCCGGGGCCGTAGTTGTATTCCAAGTACTCTTCAATCTGGGACTTGCGCTTACCTGAGGCAGGCTCGTTAATCGGCAGTTTGATCGTACCCGTGTTGTTCTGAATCACCTTGGACATCAAGGCGGAGTATTCCGTGGAAATCGTTTTATCGTCAAACGCAACCAACAAGCTAAAGCCCATCGTGTCAGCGAAATACTTCACCCACCGCTCCATCGCACCTAACTCTACGTTGCCAACAACGTGGTCGATCGCTTTTAATCCCGCTCCATGACTGTTAGCACGAGGCTGGTGTTTCGGCACGAAGCCAGGAGCAAATGCACCGAAGTATTGGCTGCGATCGACGAACTTGATTAACGTATCACCGTAGGCATGGATGGCAGAGTAGCGTAAGATACCGCGATCGTCTTCTTGTTCAGTCGGAGCAATGGCTCCTATTGCACCTCGTCGGGTTGCTTCCTTGTAAGCGCTGACGGCATCTGGCACTTCCAACGCAACAATCGCAACTCCATCCCCATGCTGGAGTACGCTTTTAGAAATGGAATGCTCTGGACTCAGCCCCGTACTTAAAACAAATCGGATATTTCCTTGCTCCATGACATAGGAAGCCGTGTCGCGGCTGCCCGTTTCCAGTCCTCGGTAGGCTGTATTGGTAAAACCAAAACACTTTGAATAAAAAAGTGCTGCCTGTCTAGCATTCCCAACATAGAATTCGAGGTGATCGAATCCCTTAATGGGGCAAAAGTCGCTCATTTAAATTCCTCCTTATTGAAGCAACCCCTCCTGTTACCAAGCCAGCACCTTCAGAAGAAACGCTACGTCTTCCGTTACTGCCTCTTGTTACAAATTAACCAAGTCCACCGTAAGAGGGCGATCGACCTCTGAAAACATCCCTCTTTCGGACGATTTTTGATGCCTTTCAGGACATAGTAAGTGGGGTGAGTGATTAGACCTCTTGCATAAATCCTGGAATGCCCCCTAAATCCACACCAGGTGCTCCACTTGGGGAGACCCCAAGACCGCACTGGCTCCCCAATTCTGGGGGACTTTGAGAGGCTCCGGTTCCCCCCAAAGTTGGGGGGTTAGGGGGGCAAGAATCGACTGCGAGCAAGAGAGAGCTATTGATTCCGTGAGTTGCACTTTAGTTGTCAACCCGATTCGCTCTGCCGAACTCGATCGCAGTTTTGTAGAAAACCGACTGCTGCCGAGAACTCACTAGCAAGTTGGCTGGAGCCTCACATCTACCGCTTGCTGGAGAGCCGAATCTGTTTTGTATTACACAGCCTTGAGTTTCGATAATTAACTAGAAACTCCTAATAAGATTATAAAAATTATTTTTACTGACTTACAAGGAGTAATTCTTAATAAATCAATTCAATTTAGGATGTATAATTAACTAGGCTATCCAGAAAACGCCCCTAATGAATCTAGCTGGAGAAATAGGTTGCCAAGGCACCACGCTAAAGTAAAGCCAGCGCTGAGGAACTCGGAGCAACTCCAACTGTTGGATGATATAGACCGACAGCTCTTGTGTCTCTTGCAAGAAAACAGTCGTATGAGCAGTGCTGAATTGGCACGTCGGGTTAATCTCTCAGCGCCGGGACTGCAAAAAAGACTGAAAAAGCTAGAAGAGAGCGGCGTCATCGGACGCTACGTGACGTTGGTTAATCGCGAGGCGTTGGGTTTGGATTTACTTTGCTTCGCGCAAGTTACCCTAGCCCACCATCAGCCTGAATGTGTGGGACAATTTTGCGATCGCGTTAAGGGACTGCCAGAAGTTCTAGAATGTCACCATCTCAGTGGTGAATTTGACTACTTGTTAAAGGTAGTTGTCGCCAACCACCAGCACTTGGAAAAGTTCCTGTCTGAGAAAATTACCCGTATTCCGGGCGTAGATAGGATTCGCACTAGTATTGTTCTCAACGAAATTAAAGCTTCAACTTCACTGCCATTAGAGTAGGGTAGTCCTCAAGCGATCGCTTACACAGAGATAATTCTGAATCTTAGTAGGCTTGTCTATGAAAGAGCGAGAAGGAAAAGCGCCTCGTGGGACTTCAGTCGCCTACATTCTACCTAGTGCTATAGTCCTGCCATATTCCTTTCACTGAGATGATTCAGGATTAAAATCTTGCTGCTGACCATCGTTGTAAATGTTGCCGCCTATCTGATTACCGTGAGTTGTTCCAGAAAAGCCACCAGCCCACTGAGAATTGGGTAAGTTGTTATTAACGACTGTTCTAGGGTTTTCTACCAGTGCTTTTTGTATGAGGAATTGCTGGTTAATTATTGTAAATAGCTGATTTATTTGCTCATCCTTGCTCTTAAGCTGTGCTTGATATTGCCCCTCTAGGGCTTTGCAAGCAAGGTCGTATCCCTCATAGAAATTACCTTTAGCTTTTTCCTTGTCAGCTCCCGGTGGCACTTTGACTTCAACAACAATTACACCATCTCGGTTATCGATACTTTTGATTTTCAGAGTTTGGTCTTCTTGTTTGACTTGCAGTTCTTTGAAAGAGTAGGCGAAAGCTGCCCTTTACCGCTTCTG
>DATNPC010000273.1:0-8366 GCA_036703375.1 Allocoleopsis sp. | reverse complement strand
ACGGCAGAGGCACCATAGCCAATCAAGCAGGCAAAGTGATGGGTACTCCAACACTGGGCTGTATCGACGATCAGGGATGCTTTCATCCGCAGACCCTTGCGGATGAGATGATAATGCACCGCACCGACGGCTAATAAGGGTGGAATGTAGGCGGTGTCTTGGGTGAGCAGGCTGCCACTGCGATCGCTCAAAATCAAAATTTTCGTTCCAGCCTTGACAGCTTCGGCTGCGCGATCGCATAAGTCAAGTACGGCCGCCTCTAGCCCTTGAGGCCCGGCTGCAATCTCAAATAACGTACATAGCTCAGCCGTCTCAAACCCTGAGGTTTTAATCGCCTCCAACTCAGCTTCATTGAGTACCGGGGTTTCCAGCTTTAACAAGCGAGCATACTCGGGTTTGACATCCAACAGATTTCCTCGCTCGCCCAATTCCATGCTCAGCGACATCACCAAACTCTCCCGTAAGGGGTCGATGGGTGGGTTAGTCACTTGAGCAAACCGCTGTTTGAAGTAGTCGTAGAGCAGGTGAGGCTTATCGGATAGTACGGCTAAGGGAATGTCATCCCCCATACAGAACGTTGGTTCCTTGCCATCGATCGCCATGGCCTGGAGAATGAGTTCCAAGTCTTCAGCCGTATAGCCAAAGGCTGTTTGCTCGCGCAACAGGAGCGACGGCTCTAATTTGGGCGCAGGCTCAAAGGGCTGGGGATTCAAGTCGTGCCGGTACTGCTGCAACCACTGCCCGTAGGGTTGGCGTGACGCAATCCGCTGCTTAATGTCCCAATTTTTCAGAATTTCATGGGTTTCCAAGTCCACGGCAATCATCTGACCGGGGCCCAATCGTCCCTTTTCGACAATCTCGGTTTCTGGAATTGCGACAACCCCAGCTTCGGAGGATACGAGGATGTTGCCTTGCTTCGTAATGCAATAGCGTGCGGGTCGCAGTCCGTTGCGATCGAGGGTCGCGCCTACCGTCTTGCCGTCGCTGAAGACCAACAGTGCTGGGCCATCCCATGGCTCTTGAATGCCGCTGTAGTATTCGTAAAAATCAACAATTTCCGGATGATGCTCCAAATCTGGCTGATTTTTGTAGGCTTCTGGCACCATAATCATCAGCGCTTCTTGCGGGCTGCGTCCGGAGCGGACTAGGAGTTCCAGCACGTTGTCCAGATTGGCTGAATCGCTGTTGTCAGGATTGACAACTGGCTTGAGGGTATCCAGTTCGGTAGCCTGTTCTTGAGGTGTAGCAAGTGCAGCCTCTTGAGTTTTAATTTCTGCCTCAGTCGTCCTCGTTCCCCAGAGAGGATGAGTTAAATCGGCTTCCCGCGCGATCGTCCAGTTGATATTGCCCAGCAGCGTGTTAATTTCACCGTTGTGACCTAACAGTCGCATGGGTTGAGCCAGCGGCCACTTGGGCATGGTATTGGTGCTAAAGCGCCGATGATAGACGGCAAAAGCACTTTGGTAATCGGGATTTTTGAGGTCTGTATAGAATTCTCCCAACACCGTCGATCGCACCATGCCTTTGTAGACAATCGTGCGCGTGGAGAACGAGCAAATGTAAAAGTCGTCAGACCACTTTAATGCCCCGTCTAAATCTAAAGCCTTACCAATCCGCCGCCTAGCGACAAATAGCTTCCGCTCCAACTCATCTCCCTGGCGATTCGGTGAAGCTACAATCACTTGCTCGATTTGAGGCTTATTTTCCCGTGCTTGAGTGCCAAGAACCGAGTCTTTCACCGGGACTACGCGCCAGCCCAGCACGGTTAGCTCTTCTTTATGCAGCACGTCCTCCACGATTTTACGGGCATGGTTGCATAAATCCGCATTTTGTGGTAGAAAAACCATGCCAACTCCCAACTGCTCCGTTGGTGGCATCGCTATGTTCTGCTCGGTAAACCAAGACTGGAAAAGAGGCCAGGGAATTGCCGTCATTATACCCGCCCCGTCTCCAGAATCGCGATCGGCACTGCAACCGCCCCGGTGTTCGAGACAGCCCAAAGCTAATAAGGACTGCTCGATCAGTTCATGAGTCGCTGTGCCAGCTTGAGAGGCAATGAAGCCAACCCCGCAGGCATCTCGTTCTTCCACCAACCATCGTTGACCTTGATATGGCGTCTTTCCCTGATAACTGAGATGACGCTGATGATTGTTGTTGATGCTCCTGTTATCCATCGAATGAGTCACTGTTTTTACTGATACAAATTTACGAACTGGAGATTGTTATGCCGGTCGTAGATTAGAACGTCACTTCTACAAACAAATTTGAAAAATTTAGGAACACCTTACTGAGATGGGGAGTCACAACAAACACCCATAGGTTGAGTATTCCAATAAACTCTCTCTATTCGGCGGACACCAAAACCACACCCTTCAGTGATGATGGATGCAATTTGGCTCAGAGGCTTGCCCAGTAGAAAAGCCAGTGGTGCTTCTATCCTCTGAGTAATCTGATTCGGGTACCCCACTGAGCGTTTAAGACCAGTGGGAAGCGACTCTGGCGCTTAGAGAAACCCTCAAAATTCCTTCAGACCCAGGTATCCTGCAAAAAAGACAGAGTAGCAATATTATAGGAAACGCCTTACTCTCGCAATCCCCGATACTCAGGTTGCTCTTACCGTATCTTAAGACTACAGAAAATTCTTTGAATCTCCGCAGTACTAACTCAAGGCGATAGAGCCAAGTCCAATAAACTATTATCCCAGCAGCACTTTAAGCTCGATTGTTCTACCCTAAGCCCACGGCTTTGTACTGCCTTGCTAAATATTGTATAAATACTACCACGTCTTGCTACGTCATTGATTTTTCATGGGGATTAGTGCACTAGATGACTTCAAGAGTCTTATCTCCTATTTTGACATCCTCACCGCCCTAAAAATGTGGTGATTCCTAAACCAGGCTAACGCCTCGCTTCGCTAACACGATTTAGGTTTCTGCTTCATGGCAACTGCCTCCACATTTCTGGATATGCGACCCAAAGCACAAATGCTTGACGAGTATCCTGCAAAAATTTTAGTCAAAGGGACGATTGAATGAGGAACCGAGTAACGCCCGTGACGGGAATTCGTAATGGTAAGATTGGCGCGATCGCGTTCAAGTCGCTGGGCATTTCCGTCCTCCTCAATCTCGTTGGCTCATCCAGTGGCATGGCAAATGTGCGAATGGAACTCGCATACTCACGATTATTCCAAATGGGCAGAGCGATGCTCGAACAGCTACCTGCCACGGATGAAAACGCGATCGCCGAGTCTCAGATCGATCTGGCGTCTCAGGCATCGTCTCCGGTGATTCAACACCAACCCCACACTCGCCTAGGTGAAGCACTGATCGAGCAACGACCGGAGATTGCCCAAACCACCATAGTACCGCGTCGGGCAGAGCTTTTGACCCAAGTCTCGCCTCAACTTATCCGCCAGGGAACCCAAGTCTCGCTCAATGGTCAAGCATTAACCATTGCCTGGAGGCAGTGGCAGCAGGGAGGCTCGATTCGTACTGGCATCAGCGATGTCAGTTTGATGCAACGCTTAGGACTGGACTTATTGAGTACGAGGGATTTGACTCGACAACCGATTGGGTGGTTTTCCAATCCAGCTAGTACACCGTTGATTCTCGCCACTCAGTTAAGTGGTGCGTATCGTTATCTGGACGTAACCGATTTTGCGAAGCTTGCCGGTTGGCAACTGCAAGCTGAGGGCAACACCCTCCACATTTCATCCCAACCAGCGAAGGTTCTAAATGTTCGACAGGAACAACAGCCGTGGGGCGATCGCATTATTGTCGATTTAGACCGTCCAACTCCCTGGCAAGCTAGCGATCGGAGCACGGAAGGAGTCATTACTCTGGAAGCCTCAACCGATCCATCTCTAATTGAGCGTCTGCGTCCTGCCCAGCCAGAACCTGCACCAGAGCAACTCCGAGAGGAGGAAGGGTCAACCTCCGTGCCTGCTGGAAGCCGAGGCGAGCGAGCCACTCTTCAAGGCGAAAGCACTCAAAACAGAACCACGTTCCGCATCACGATACCAGCCGGTAAGCGCTTGCAAGTTTCCAGCTTACCGAATCCCAATCGCTTAGTAATTGATATTGGTCCGAATTCCTTAGTTGAGAAAGAGATACTCTGGGCTCCGGGCATGCGCTGGCATCAGCAGTATCTCAATTTGGGTGATTCTCGCTTTCCTGTGGTGTGGTTGGACGTTGACCCGCGAAACTCTGGCGCACTGTTCAGACCGATTTGGAGCAATCCAACAACCCAGGTGGGAACTGCCCCCCTGATTCAAACATCTCTCTTGTGGCAAGCAACGGCAGCGATTAATGCTGGCTTTTTCAATCGTAAAAACCAATTACCGTTAGGTGCGATTCGCCGGGACGGTCGCTGGTATTCCGGTCCTATTCTCAATCGCGGTGCGATCGCATGGAACGATCGCGGTCAATTCAAAATCGGACGCCTCAGTCTTCAGGAAACGTTGATTACGGCACGGGGAGAGCGCTTACCAGTCCTTTTTCTCAACTCAGGTTACATCCAACCTGGACTTGCCCGCTACACCCCAGAATGGGGAACCACCTACACTCCCCTGACCGATAACGAAGTTCTGTTTGTCGTTCAGAATAATCAGATTACTAGCCAACTGCCAGGAGGAGCAAGCGGTCAGACCTCGTTTCCCATTCCAGCTAACGGGTACATCCTGACCTTACGTTCAGATGGTGCAACGGCTATCCCTCTGAGTCTCGGTACGTCAGTGCGAATTGAACAGAACACTACACCCTCTGACTTTGGTCAGTATCCCCATATCTTGGGCGCTGGTCCGTTGCTCCTGCAAAACCGTCAGATTGTGTTAGATGCCAAATCCGAACAATTTAGCGATGCATTTGCGCGACAATCCGCTATCCGATCCTGCATCGGCAGGACAGCAACTGGAAGCTTAATTCTAGTCGCCATTCACAATCGCACTGGTGGACTCGGTCCCAACTTAACCGAAACGGCTCAGTTGATGCAGAAGTTAGGCGCAATCGATGCGCTCAACTTCGATGGAGGAAGCTCGACGGGGCTTTTTCTAGGAGGTCAACTGCTGGATCGGTCTTCCTACACCGCAGCTCGAGTTCACAATGGTCTGGGCATTTTCCGCCCGCCTTTTCCGCAATACAAATAAGTAAAAATAACTAGTTCAGGTACTGCCACTCGATTGTTAAATGTAAAGGCTTGTTAAGAAGAAAGACTCCGCATAAATATCTCTTGGGATAGAAAGAAGCGATGCTTATTTCGCCAATAATCCAATAAGTTTGGTATCTTCAATCGCTAAACCTTGACCATTAGTTAAAGTTTACTTAAAGCTCAATCTTCACTCAGCCTAGTAACGTAAAGAGTTGATATAAATTGGCCAATTTACCCCGTCTACTAATGACAGAGACTAGGGTGAATTTGCTATGTTGGGTTGTGGTTGATTGATTAGCTCAGTCAAATCTTGCAATCGATAAAATTCAGCTAATAGATTTTCCTTCCATTAATCTGTAGCCGCTCTCAGGAGAAAAAACCATGGTTCAGTCGCAAGAAGTTTCTCAAATTCCAGCACTCAGCCTCCCTGCCTCACTACATACTGAAGGCGTGGCTGCCACAGAACTGCGACCTTGGGGTTCATTCACGATTCTGGAAGAAGGGCGAGGATATAAAATCAAGCGAATTGAAGTCAAGCCCGGTCACCGTTTGAGCTTGCAAATGCATTATCATCGCAGCGAACACTGGATTGTCGTCAGCGGAACGGCTAAGGTGGTTTGTGGCGATCGGGAATTAGTCATCCATCAGAATCAATCGACTTATGTTCCTCAAGGGAATGTTCATCGGCTAGAAAATCCTGGTGTCATCCCCCTAGTCTTGATTGAAGTTCAAAATGGTGAGTATCTCGGAGAAGATGACATTATTCGGTTTGAAGATGACTATTATCGCAACAGACCGGAACAGTAGATAGGGGAAACGGACGAACTCCAACGTAGCCAGTAAAGCGTAGTTTATTAATTTTTGGTCAGCTGTTGCTGTTTGACCCAGTGAGTCATCCAACGGCTGATTTGCTGCGATCGCGGTTTCTGGTGTTCTGCCAACGTGTTCAAGCTGACCGAAGATTGCTGTAGCATTGGCTAGCTGTATAAGAGTGAGTATACTGAGCTAATGATTAAGCTTAGTCAAGCTGCGGCTAATGAGATCAGGCGTTTACAAAGCAAGCGTCAATGCCCAAAGGCACGATTGCGCCTAGGTGTCCAATCCGGGGGCTGTGCCGCTCTTTATTACACCATTGACTTTGACGAGAAGATCGACCCTAGCGATCGCGTTTATGACTGCGATGGAGTTGGGGTGGTGGTTGATGAAAAGAGCTTAGATGCGATCGCTGGTCTCGTCCTCGATTACTCAGAGGACTTGATGGGCGGAGGGTTTCGCTTCCATAACCCTAACGCTTCAGAAACGTGCGGTTGTGGTAACTCGTTTCGCCTAGAAGCTTAATTGACTGGAGATGGCGATCGGGGTTTAATATCTTAGATTATTCCCTCTTTTTAAACCGCTTCAGTCGTTTGGGCTGATTCGGTAGGGCGTCAATCAAAAATCCCGAATTGGTTGACGCTGTAAAGGCATGGAAATTTGACATTAACTACAAAATGTCGATATATTTAGAATTTGTCAATACTTTAAACTCCTAAAGGAGCTGTACGCGCCGTAACCCATGCCCACTATTCAGCAGCTCATTCGTAGCGAACGTTCTAAAGCCAAAAAGAAAACCAAATCGCCGGCGCTCAAGCAATGTCCGCAGCGTCGTGGGGTATGCACAAGAGTATACACAACAACCCCGAAGAAGCCGAACTCAGCCCTACGTAAAGTAGCGAGGGTGCGTTTAACCTCTGGTTTTGAAGTGACGGCTTACATTCCAGGTATTGGTCACAACCTGCAAGAACACTCCGTGGTGATGATTAGAGGAGGTCGTGTTAAAGACCTACCGGGAGTTCGATATCACATTATTCGTGGAACCCTAGATACTGCTGGAGTAAAAGACCGCCGTCAAGGTCGTTCTAAGTATGGGACTAAGCGCCCCAAATAAGCGTTTGCCTGAACCGATCCAGTTTGTTCTAAAACGTTTGGGAAAAGTCCTTAGCGAGGGTCGATCGAGCTATACGAAACGCTCGAATTACTCGCTGGTATAGTGCTGGCATCCCAAGTCAAGTTGGTAGCACTTGATGAGGCTTGACTAGTTCAATACTTTACAGCTGACCCGGAATCCAAGACATGAACGTTCCACCAAACGGGAGCGAGTGTCTGATCCATAAATTCTCAACTATCGCTAGTGTCTCTTTTTTAGGTTTATTATGTCTCGTCGCTCATTAACTAAAAAGCGTCCTGTTCCTCCTGACCCTGTCTACAATAGCCGCCTAGTCAGCATGATAGTTCGGCGAATTATGCGTCATGGGAAAAAATCAGTAGCGTCTCAAATTACCTACGACGCTATGAAAACTATTGAGGAACGCACAGGGAGCGATCCGCTAGAAATATTTGAAAAAGCGGTGCGAAATGTAACACCTCTAGTAGAAGTGAAAGCTCGCCGTGTTGGTGGGGCAACCTATCAGGTACCCATGGAAGTCCGTCCCGACCGAGGTACAAGTTTAGCCCTACGCTGGCTCATTCAGTTTTCCCGTCAACGTCCTGGTAAAACCATGGCAAACAGATTGGCAAATGAATTGATGGATGCAGCCAATGAAACCGGCAATGCTATTCGCAAACGGGAAGAAACCCATCGGATGGCGGATGCGAATAAGGCTTTTGCCCACTATCGGTACTAATTGCTGACTACGGTTGTCCTAACTTCTCGGTTCGGATCGCCCTCATGTCCGCAACTGCATAAAAATTTAAACAAAGTATAGAATTGTAACAGATAGCAACGCGTAAAGACGGTGGCACCAGACGAAGGAGGTAGTTGTGGCACGTACCATCCCGCTTGAGAGAGTACGCAATATAGGGATTGCAGCCCACATCGATGCGGGCAAGACAACGACGACTGAGCGCATCCTGTTTTACTCAGGGATCGTTCACAAAATCGGCGAAGTTCATGAAGGAACTGCCGTAACAGATTGGATGGAACAAGAGCGGGAGCGTGGAATTACCATTACTGCCGCCGCCATCAGCACAAGCTGGAAAGACCATCGAATCAATATTATCGATACACCAGGTCACGTTGACTTCACGATTGAAGTCGAACGTTCGATGCGGGTACTTGATGGCGTGATTGCTGTCTTTTGCTCGGTAGGGGGCGTTCAGCCTCAATCTGAGACAGTTTGGCGTCAAGCCGATCGCTACAAGGTGCCTCGAATCGCGTTCATCAATAAGATGGATCGAACAGG
>DATNPC010000272.1:0-11265 GCA_036703375.1 Allocoleopsis sp. | reverse complement strand
GGTATCGCGACCGAATACCTGACGAATGGCTCGGTAGAGATAGTAACCGCAGAATGTGCCAATCAGCCCCATGTTCGTGATATTAGCTCCCAGCACGGTAATGCCGCCATCTTGAAACACAACGGCTTGGACGATAAACACCACTGCCATCACTAGAGAACCAGCCCAAGGTCCCAAGAGGACTCCGGCTAGCGTTCCACCCAACAGATGACCGGATGTACCCCCAGGAATCGGGAAATTAATCATTTGTGCTGCAAAGATAAACGCAGCACAAACTCCCATCAAGGGGACAGCTCGTTCCTGGTATTCTGCCTGTGCCCGCTTCAGAGATAGAGAAATTAGAGCGAGCGCAATCGCCCACGTTACCAGACTTACGGGTAGGTTCAACAAGCCGTCTGGAATATGCATGGCTAACTGCGGCTGTATCATCCAGTGCAACAAGCTGTAGGATGAAATGCTCGGCAGCGCGACTGTAACCATGATGAAAAGCTGTCCTTTGCAGTCAGATTTTTGAGAACGTGTAACCCTCTAATGAAACCTGCCCTTTCTCAAAAATGCAATGCGCTAGGGGGGTATTTCCGCTAAATTTTAGAATTTTCTAACAAATTCGGCGATTTTTAAGATTACCTCTCTAGATAGATGTCTCTAAGGCAAATAATTTACGCAAGAGCTGATTGAGAAGTTTAAAGACTCGCAATTGGGCTATTGTTGCTGCTCACTGCTTTAACCACCTCCACCCCATTTTGTTCCAGAACGACCACGGGTTCGCGATCGACACCTAACTCAATTCGTTTAACTCGTACTGCTCCACCCAATAAATTATCTCCCGCGCTGACAGATCGACTCGGCTCATTCGGTGTTTTGACGATCGCGCTGACTTTTCCTCCTACTGCCATTATCCCCTTCACTTCTACTGCACTGGCTAATTCAGTCGAAGGAGCTGGGGGAGGAGAGACGTTGAGAGGTCGATCGGTATTCGGCTTCTCTGGCAAAGATTGTGGCTTGGGAGCAGTAACGTTTGGCTGAGCAGAAGACTGTTGATGGGTATGACCAGTTTGTTTAGAATTTGTCTTAGCCGAAGAAGTCCTATCTGGTGTTGCTTGGTTCTGTTTGGTCTGTCCTACCTCTCTTGCCTGCTGGGTTGTTGGCTGCGATCGAGCAGTTGCCGCTGGAACGGGCTGCTTAACTGGCGCAACGGCAACTGAGCCGAAGGGATCGGGGCGGCCTTGAGGAATCGGTAGCTCGATCGCGCGCGTGGGTAGGGTGAGTCCTGAAGTTGGCTTAGTTGTCTGGGAAGCACTGGGCGCAGGAAGCTGGGGCTTGACCGCAACTTGTCCAACCGAAGGTTTTGGGATCGGGGCTTGACTGATTTCGCGATCGCTCGTGCAGCTACCGAGCAACAAAGCGAGCAAACTTAAACCTGTAATCCAATGCAGCCTGTTCATGATGACATACCCCAATCCTTCATTTCCAGAATAATCTGTTTTTGATACAATTAAGCACCCTTCACTTGACAAAAAAAATGAAGGGTGCTTACGAATGGTGAAAGAAATTTTGGCACCGGGTAGGTTGGGTATCTTACCTCACCTAAATAGCCGAGAGAGCTATCCGAATTCAATCCGCAAGCTTTACGGACTAGTTATCTCGCTCTTAGCGCTGAGCTTTATAGTCTTGAAAAGACTGATAACAATTTTCAGCGTTATAGAGGTGACACTGGTCTGTAATTTGCTTCATCAAAGACCAGGAGAAACGGCACTCATTAAGCTTGCCACCCCAGCGTTCTTTAATGCTGCGATGAGCTAGTCGCAAATTATAGGACGGAATCGCGGTGGAAATGTGATGAGGAATGTGAACGTTAATGTCGTGGCAGAGGAATTCTACCCAACGCGGATAATCGCAGTGAACTGTGCCAAATAGTTGGGCTTGAGCCGCATCCCATTCGCTAGCGGCAGTAAACGGAATGTTGGGGGCTGTGTGATGGACGATGGTGAAGGTACTCATCCAGAAGTGGAAAACCATCCAAGGCAGCAGCCAGAATTTGACGAAGCCCCAAACACCAGTTGTAGCAATGAGCAGAGGAAATGCGATCGCGGCAAAACCTAGCACCACCAAAACCGAAAGCTTCACCTGTTGACGCTGTTTGCCCTCAAACTGCATCCAGTTAAAGTGTAGACCTGCCCAGTGCGCGATCGAGCCAACCCACCACAACCGACCCCGCGTGAGGCGGTAAAGTCCCTGTAACCATCCTGGTGCACTGGCATAAAGCTCAGGTTCCCAAGGCTGCCACGCATTATCTACATTCAGCTTATTGGTATGGGCATGATGGTAGTTGTGCAGAATTCGCCAGCTATGGAAGGGATAAATCAGGGGCGCAAAGGCTAAATGTCCTACAATGTCATTCACCCACCGCCGATTGGCAAACGAGCGGTGCCCGCAATCATGGCCAATCACAAAAAAACCCGTTAACGCCGTACCGGTAAAAATCCACAGAGGGGGTAAAAGAAACCAAGGCACTGACGCCAAACCCCAGTAGCCCAAACAAACCATGAAGACATTCACCAACACCAAAGCCCAAGCTTTGCTGCGATTTTTCACGAAAACCTCACGCGGTAAGGTTCGCAAAATGTCTTTCAATCGCAAGGTGTCAGTGGTAGCGGTAGATATTGGGCTGAGAGTTTGTTCTTTAATTGCCGATATAGTCATGAAAAGATTAAATTCTCCGGTATCAGTGGTGAATTACATGAGTTCAGTCACACAAAAACCCCGCCAGAGTGACACTCGCTGGCAGGCAACGCTCTTTATATAGCCGATTGCTTTATAGGCAAAGCACTTGAAGCGAAATGCTGGTCAACATTTCGAGCAGTTTTCACCAGTGCTTTGTCGGTACCGATACAAAGAGGTAGCACCCCTGGATTAATGTCCAAGGTGAGGAGCAGCACGGCTGACGACAAAATTTTTTATTATCCCTAATTACTTACGTCGGATTCTGGCGAGGATTGCTTTTGCTGCTTGAGTATTTGCAGCTGCTGCAAGAGAAATTCAACTTCTGCCTGTAGATGGAGGTACTTGACCTGCTGGTCAGCCTGATACAGAGACTTCATCAATTTCATCACACGGGGGTCATCAGTTGCAACACTCAAGCGATTCCTTGCTGTTTGGGAAGCACCAGCTGGATTTGGTGAATCGATCAGACTAGATAAACGGGTTGGCATCTGTCTTCAGATAGTATTTGTGCTTACTCACACCACTGGTCATTGTATCCTGAACTTCAAAATTCGTTAAATTTAATGTGCAGATTTTCTGACTGGTATCGATAAAGACATCTATGGGTACTTAGTACAAGCCAGGAATCAGTTTCTTTACTTGTTGTTGGTAGTCCGAGTATTCCGGGTACTTCTGAGTTAGCCACACTTCTTCTTTTCGGGCTTTGGCATCCAGAAAAACAAACAAGACAATTGTCGCCACTAGGTGAGAAAGGCTCAATTGAAACACGGTCCAGCTCAAAGCGGCACAAATCAAGCCACTGTATAGGGGATGGCGCACAATGGCATAAACACCCGATCGCACGAGCTGCCCCTCACTTTTGGGGTAGGGTAGAGGAGTTAAATTACCACCCAAATCTACCAATCCTTTCACGATGAAGAGGACGCCGACTAATGCCAGAACAGCAGAGAGTCCCCAACATAGATACAACAAGGTTGGTGAGTCAATCCTCCCGTCCATTGGGCGATAGGCAGGTACCAGCACGAAGCCAACGAGCAAGACTCCCTGAAGCAATACCCAGTATTCTCCACGCTCGCCGCTACGCCATCCTTCACGAGTAAACCCCCAGTCGTGTAAGAGTTTCATCAATGGGCAATGCTCCTCACTCTCTTCTAAGCCTTGCTATTGACCAATGTTACTCACTCATGTAGCGAGTTTCACACCAAAATTTCCATCCCACTGCTCGCTGCTCTAATTTCCTGAGCGAAATAATTCCAGATGGCTTCTTCACCGGCATTGATTCCGAAGGTTCTGACAATATCCAAGGCTTGGTGATAGCACTTCACCCCTTGCTTGTGCAAATCCAGACTCTCGTAAACGCTTACTAAGTGATGCAGTAACTTCTCGCTGTTGCCCGTATCCCAAAGAAAGATGGTGTTATTACTCGTGCGATCGCAAGATTGTAAAATTCCTACAGCCTTGAGATGGTGCTGGATTGCCAGGGAATAGTTGCCGAGCTTGTAGTAAACCGCACCGATGTAATTGAGATTTCTGGCTAGGCTATGCGGTAACGTTCCCAAGTCCTGGCGAATTTTCAAGGCTCGCTGATAAAACTCCAGCCCTCGCAACTCTTGGTTAAGCTGAACGTAAGCTGTACCAATACTCTCCAGAGTCATTGCTTCACTGTTGTAGTGGCGAATTTTCTGGCGAATAAACAACGCTTGTTTGAACAGCGCGATCGCTTGACGCGGTCGTCCGAGTTGCAGATATACTTCACCCATATTGTGTAGAGTCGCGCCTTCGCCATCCGATAAATGTCCTAAATCTTGGAAGGTTTGTAACGCTTGACGGCAGGCGATTAATGCCGACTCTGCTTCGCCCAAACTCTTGTAAATTTCTCCCAGGCGATTCAGAATTCTGGCAACGACTGTTTGGTTACCGAGTTTTTTGAAAATCCTTAAGGCTTGTAGATAAACTCTCAACGCTCTACATTCCTGCCCCGTTTGGCGATAAGCCGCTCCCAGGTAATTGAGAATAACGCCAGTGCTGGTTGGATTTGCGATAGCGGCAGCAATTTGTAATGCTTGCTCCAGACACTTGATGCCCCAAGCATACTCTCCCAAACTGCAATGAATTAACCCGATACGCTTGAGGATATTGACCTGCTCAACACGGTTGTGGTGGGCTTTAGCCGTTGCGAGGGCTTGTTGAAATGACTTTAACGTAGATTGCAGCTGACTTTTACGGCAATTGCCATCAACTTTGCTGGTGTGCTTTGCGCCATTACCTAGCAAGCTTTGAATGTAACGGCCTTCGCTCTCTCCATGCAGCCGTTCTCCTTCCGCTTGATGGCAAAGACTAGATAACATCTTGAGAGTTCTCCTTGAACGGATTGGAGGATGGTGTGCCCTGTACTGCTATATCTCTCGCCCTTAGTAAGGATATGCAGGTTCAGTGGTGCTTGTCCCGATTGAGGATTTCAGATTTTGGATTGGCACATCTCCAACATTCAGCGATGTTCAGCTAGCTCAGTTCACCAAATTCCCGTGTCAGTCGTCCAGAGCTGGAATAAAAATTGACGGTAGGGGGGCGTGAGAACTTTCTTGAATCGAGCTTCAACCAACTGGCGAGTGCTACGAGCGACTGCAATCAGAAATTTCGCCAATATCTCCGGCTTGCGAATTGCTTTGTAGCTGTAATACCCATCGCCGTTCTCTTGACGACTTACGCGAAAAATTGCTGAAATTTACATTTGTTCATCTTGCAAGTATTCGCATTCCTCAGCTAATACGATAAAAAACGCGATCGCAGCTAAGCCGGTGGTTGACAAGCCCCGAGTGAAGAAAGCTTACGACTCTACCTGAAAGCTAAAAGGGGGTAACGTTAGCTTGAAATCGGGCGCTAAGCCAATCGTTACGATAAACTTTTCATACCAATTGCCGATGACACTCGTGAAGAAATAAGGTGAGTTATTTTCACGACCGACCACTCGCTCCACTAAAATACCAGTCTGGTCGCTCACTCGTAATGTCAACCCACTCGGAAGATTGGTTTCGGATGGTGCGCCCAAAACGAGGAGTAACGTCCATTCGGGAACCGAGCCAGTCATTAACGGCCAAGTGAGAGCGTACAGTCGGAGAGAAAGCCCAGCAACTTGTACGTCCCGATAAGCTCCCCGTGCCTGAGGGGAAATGTCCAAACCACTCAGATGCAGTTCTCTCACAATAGCCTCAAATTCTTCTGTCGGCGATCGCAAAGCTGTGGCAGGTGCGAGGGTGGGCATGGGTAGCAGTATCCAGGACAATTCCTGGGCCAATTCATCCAGTTCGTTCGACAACCAACGTCTAACATTCATGGCTTGTTGGGTCAGCAGTTGCAAAATATCCGTCAGATGGTTGCGGGCAGAGGTGTCTGTCGTTGACGAATTGCCGTGGCATTGGACTTGATAGACCCAGTTGAGCAACTCTGGGTTGGTTAGGACAGCCGCTCCTTGTTCCCAGGTTAGAATCTGCCAGAGCTGACGTTGCGATGACTGTAATTCGGGTAATAAGCGTTCTAACCCAGAGCGCAGTTGAGCCAATTGCGTGGAGCGATCGCTCGGTATAGTAGGTAAAGCAATGGTAGTCGGTTCAAGGCAGCTCAAATACACTAACAAGCGATCGGGATCGGCGACAAACCAGCTAGTCGGAAGTTGATAAGTCCAGTCTTCATCAGCGACTAAATTAGCTCTCTCCAGCCTTTCATCCAACTGGTTGCGAGAGAGAAAGCCTTGAATCGTAACGGCTTCCTGTTCTTCTTGAACTTCTACGAGTACATAGAAATGAGGAACAAATTCAGGTAAATCGACGATCGCTCTGGGTAACATGACCTGCTCGTCGGTTAGACTGCCAGTCGCAATCACGCACAGTTTAAAGTCATTGACCTTGAGATTGCAAACCGCTTCGATCGCATTGGCGGTTGCGGGTTCTCTCGTCGAGCAGTTTTCCCAATCGAGCGTCAAGTCGGTTGCTCTTGAATTGAGCCATTGCTCGAAACCAAACATTGCCAAAGCATTGAGATAGGTTTGCCACTGCCGTTCTTGGTTAGGAATCGTCAAGCTCAGTTCTACAGCTTGCTCGATTGTCTCTGGGGAGAGTTCGAGCGCTTCTGCTGATAAAACTTCAAAGTCGAACGGCATTTGAGCGGTGGGGTTGGATGAGTGGGTCATGACGGTATTCTCCTGACATCTAGCTAGCGGCGGAGCCTTTGAGCGAATAGGGGACTGGTAATGTTGCTAAGAAGAGCTTGTCATTGACTACTTAACTCTGGGTAACTCGACCTTATGCATCATGTATAGAATTGCGATCGCATGAGGAACAAATGATGACGGTTAAAGGTTGAGCCGCTTATCAAGGTAGCGACAGAGTCTCTGAGCGAATAGGCTGCTGATAATCTTGTTTTTTGCAATCGTTGCCGTGCTGGCTTCTGTAGCGGCTTCCTGAATGAAGTGAGAAATCTGTTCCTCAAGTGCCTGTTCGATCAGCTGATGAAAGGTTTGGAGGCGTTCTGGACTAGTATAAGCTTGGGCGTACTCAAAAATGCGATCGCGCAATTGGAGCAATAACTGCTGCTGAATATCACCCCGCAGAGATTTGAGCTTGAGCAAGCGAGATACGTGAAATTGGGCTTGGAGATTCACGATTGGTGCAATTTCAGTCATCGATCGGCCTTGGCAGTGAAATAGCTGTAATGCTGTCAGAAATTTTTCGGCTTTCAGGGGGTCAGTACGCTCGATCTTGCTGGCATAATCATTCGTCACTTTCGCGATCGCTTGGTCTAAACAAATGATAAATTGTTGACGATAAAAGTCTAAAAATTCACTTGGCTCGTCCGTTGTGTTTCGATTATCGGCAAAGTCCAGAAATGAAATACGCTCTGTAGTAGTGGTATTCGATTCAGTAGCGGTAGCGGCATCAAGGGATTGCGTTGGTAAAGCACCACCCCGCACATAAATGCGATACTGCCGCAGGCGAGAAGCCATGTCTTGCAGTTTTTTCATCAGGGTTTCGGGGCGATACACCTGAGCCGTTTGGCTAGATAAATGTTGGGCAATTTTGTTGAGTTGTTCCAGGCTAGGCGCAACACAATGGCCTCGAATTCCTGCCTGACGTTGTTTGAGGCGTTGAGCGCGGTAGACGGCATGATAGCTCTCCAAAAGACGTGCCGCTTGCAGAATTTCCCCAGATGTCAGTTGGTGAAATTCTGCGAATATGCGCTGTAGTTGCTTCGGGTTGGTATCGTTGAGAATTGCCCAGTCACTGACCAGATACACTCCATGCTCTAGTAAAAAAGCATTGAGTTCTTTGTGATGTTTCACCCGTCGAGTTGTCCAAGTTGCTAAGCCACTCTGTTCGGGGTCGAAACTGTCCAAAATTTCATCGAACAGCGATTGATAGGAGGATGTTACTGATGTAGTGACCGGTCTTCGTTGCCTTAAGCTGCCATCATCTAGAACGAAACGCAGGAGTTCGCTACAGGTAAAGCCATGCTCAGCACCGAATTGCGCTTCTAATTTTCGGCAAACTCGCTCAATCTCACTAGAAATAAAGCAGTGCAAACAGATTTGCGCTAGAACGCGAGAGCTTTCGTTCGGTGTCGCTGTTTCGTCTCCTGGGCTTTTGCGTTTTGCGAGCGAGTTGGCTTCAGGAAATGCATGAGCAATTGAATCAGAAGCCTGATTGACTTCTTTCATCCAGTGCAGGAGTTGACGCTGAACTAGAGCATCTGGCACTTCGCTTTGAGCCGTGAATTCCGGAAAAGATTCTAGGAAAAACGTTTTAGCTGGGGTAATTTCCTCACTTATGCGTTTTCCAGCAGAATTTATTCCGATTAGTGTCCAGTATCTTGATGCAGCACTCATGTCAATCGCTAAGAGTCAGAGATCATCGTACTATCACTGCTCTCGACATCTGGCAAGGCTCCAATGGCTAGCAGGATAATTCCATCTTATGCAGTATGAGTTGCGATCGCTTTTTTGCATAACCTGCGACCTCCCAGGAGATAAATCTATATAGACCAGAGGTTGGAGGGAATAAGCTATGAAACGCCTAATCTCTAGCGTTTTTATCACTAGCTGTTTGTGGGGAATCGCTACTCTTTCCCAATACCAGCAGCCACAGTCAACAGCAGTACAAGCGGCAAGAGCTAACGCTCGATTTTTCGCCATCTCTAGTCCACAGATTCCTCCTCGTCAGCCTCAATCAGCGAATTGATCGCCGACTTCCTTCCCATGTCAATAATACTGAGAGCGCCGGTTCAGTAATCTTTCATTAGGAGTAGAAGCAGGGAAAATTGAAGCAACTAGCCCTAATGAAACGTCAACAATCTCAGCCTGAAGTCGGGGAGGCTCACAACTCCGACCTTAGCGTAACAGCTCAGAGGAGTTCATCGACAGAAAAAAGGCGACGAAGGAAAACCAGCCGCTGGCGAGTAACATAAGCGGCACCACTAGGGCGGCTGCTCTCTCTGAGAGATTAGATATTTGCGTACAACCGCTGTATAAAGTCAGAATCGTGTAGCAAGCGGCGAATACCGTAAAAATGAACATGGTATTGCTGGGAAAGCGCGTAGAGAAGCCGCTGGCTAGTATCAGAAAACCCATGGGTATGAGAGCAGCACCGGACAGGAAAACATCACCCGCTAAACTGCCGGGACGGTGGGTAGCAAGACGTGCGATCGCGCTCAGACAGACACAGGTGACAAATGGTATAGTGCCTATCACTACCAGCTTTAAAATCGGAACAGCTAATAAATCTTGCCAACCGATATAAGCTCCTCCCACTAAACAGAGATTGAAAATTCCAGCAAACACAATCCCGACGGCTATGGCTTCTCGCTTGTCGAGGCGTGCGAAAGCTGGGAGTAATCCCCCACCAGGGTTTAACGCAAACGATTGAAACGTTTCCCAGGTATTGTTCAGCAAAGTCCCAGCGCTCGCGATTGGGTTCTTGCGAGACGATTTCTTGAGTTTCCCCTGAGTTTTGACGATCGCTTTGAGCGTGTCCTGCGCCAAGCGATAACCCGTTCTATCGCCTTGCTCGCTAAACAGTTCGCTCGCTTTGTGCAAATCTTCAACGGCCAAGGCAATCTCTTGCACGTCTTCGTTTGCTAAACCCCGATAATAATAAGCATCAGCGCGATCGGGTTCTTTTGCGATCGCTTGAGTATAGGCGTCAATCGCCGCTTGCGTGTAGCCCAGTCGGTAACGCGCTCTGCCTTGGTAGTAGTAAGCTGGAGCCAAGTCAGGATTTATACTCAGTGCTGCATTGCAATCTTTGAGCACGCCGCGATCGTCTCCCAGTCTGTAGCGGATTGCTCCTCGTTTGAGGTAGGCTTCGGCGAACTGAGGATTGAGTGCGACCGCTTGATTATAGTCTTCCAACGCCCCTTGATAATCTTTGGCTAAGGCTTTACTAGCAGCGCGAACGTAGTAGTCTTGCGGACGCATACCTTCTCTTTGCTCCCAGAAGCTTTTCGGGTCAAAGCCTTGGTCGTATTGGCTGCGCTGGACTGAGTCTGACAGAACTTCATAAGCTTCACAAATTTCTTTGAATCGTTCTTGTGCCGCTGGGTTGTTGGGGTGTAAGTCAGGATGATACTCGCGGGCAAGACGCCGATAAGCTTTTTTAATTTCCTCATGAGTCGCTTTGCGGGAAACTTCCAGAATCTTGTAATAGTCGCGAGAATCCGGCATGGAATTTAGACGAAGAAGCAGTTGTACTACAAGGGTGTCATAGTTCTTATGGTTATAGCCAACAACACGTCAGTTATGAAGTGTTATCGTTGCTACTGCCATTTTTGGGAACACTCAAAGTGATATACTCCTTCTACTTACCATTACCAAAAAGTGTCTAGGATAATAGTTTAAATGACTGGCTTAACCCAGGTTCCTTACCTCTTACGGGCAGCTCGTGGAGAAGTATTAGACCGTCCGCCGGTATGGATGATGCGGCAGGCAGGTCGTTATATGAAAGCGTATCGAGATTTACGCGATAAGTATCCGAGTTTTCGCGATCGCTCTGAAATCCCAGAAATCGCGATCGAGGTGTCCTTACAACCCTGGAAAGCCTTCCAGCCAGATGGGGTAATTCTGTTTTCAGATATTTTGACACCACTACCAGCGCTGGGTATTGACTTCGATATTATCGAAAGTAAAGGACCGATTATTAACCCGCCAATTCGCAGCCAAGAACAGCTTGACAAATTGCACGCTCTAGACCTGGATAAACTGAGCTTTGTTGGAGAAGTCTTGCAAGCGCTGCGGAAGGAAGTCGGCAACAAAGCCGCTGTGTTAGGGTTTGTCGGTGCGCCTTGGACGCTGGCCGCTTATGCGATTGAGGGCAAAAGCTCCAAAAATTACTCCATCATTAAGGGGATGGCGTTTTCCGAACCCTCCCTGCTCCATCAGTTTCTGGGTATATTAGCCGATCAGATCGCGGTTTATGTCCGCTACCAGATTGATAATGGAGCCCAAGTCGTCCAGATGTTTGACTCGTGGGCGGGTCAACTGAGTCCCCAAGACTA
>DATNPC010000271.1:0-23828 GCA_036703375.1 Allocoleopsis sp. | reverse complement strand
CGGATTGCTAGATAAAAACGTTCTCCCCGAGAAAAGGCTTGTAAAAAGTACTTTAAAAATTCTTGGGAAACTCGGTCAGGTACAGGTTCCCTCATCACCACAACTTGCGGTATTTGTAAATCTGCTAAATTTCGCGCTAATCCCAGTCCATCGCAGGAGTTAAAAATAGCAATTTTTAAGCCTCGTTCGACAGCTTTTCTTAAAGCATACTTTAACTGCTCGATCGTGAGACTATCGGTTTGATTAATATAAATGCGACCCGTTTCCCCATCCGATTGACTGGAACTATGGCCGGCAAAAAAGAGAATATCCCACTCTTGTCGCCACAGTTCTTCGGTGAGTTGTTGGCGTTCGGGTTCTACCAAAAAGCTCACTTGGGCATCCGGTAACTGTTCGAGCAACAGGCGATCGGCTTGGGTATTAATGCCTGTACTATTACCGAGAATCGCTAAGATTCTGACTTGGTTGTGCGGTAATACTAATTGCTCTACTCGTTCGTAGACGGGGACGCTAAGAGCGGTTTCCGCTTTCAAATAGCGATCGCATAAATCCCACAAATGCCAAGGCAGTCGCCGCAACCAAATATTTTCAGTTTGAATAATGATTCGCACTTCATCGGATGGGATTAATTGTTCGAGTAACTTCTCGCGAATGGGACGAAAGGACTCAGAACAAAGCCAATGATTTAAGCGATCGCGAATCGCTTGAGCGGCTTTGTCGCAATTTTCCAGTTTCGACACATTCGTCACTTGTCTGGCCGAAGCTTCTAAGCGAGAACGCAATCCCAAACGGCGATAGGAAAGCGCCCAGCTTTCATAGTATTGAGGTAATTCGGGAGCAGGCGGTAATCTACCAGTGGTTTCCACCGCAGGGCTACGCTCATCTTCCCCAATCTGTAATGTGACGGGAAACCCCTGCTCAAAGCTACCCTCACCAAGCTTAAGGACAACTAATTTACCCACAACCGTTATCTGATGACGTTTATTACTGTGCCCTAATCTCAAAATAAGGCAGAAGGCAGAAGGCAGTTCGCGCAGCGTTCTCCGCAGGAGTAGGCAGAAGGGATAAGAATTTTCATTTCAACGTTCGTGTACTTGCGTTCATTGCCGTCTAATCTGAAAATAAGGCAGAAGGCAAAGGGCAGGAGGCAAAAGGGATAAAAATTTTCATTCCTTTGTGGTGCGCGACAGCCCATGGTGCCTAATTTGCAAATAGCAGGGCGAGCAGGGGGAGAAGATGTTTCATGCCTTTGTTGCAGGCATTCGCTCTTGGAGCCTAACGGATCAGATTGCAAAATCTGCGATGAAGTTAGCATCGCCGAGAGCGACTCTAACGCTAAATTGTTCGCCCTGGAGTCCGTTGAACTCCAATTGCAGGTAATCATCTGCACTTCTGGATTGAGCGTCTAGAAACACTAATCCAGATTCGTCGAGTACCGTGAGTTCCAGGAGTGGGGGTAAATAAGTACGATCGTGACTCGGATAGACTTGTAACAGAACTTCGGTTCTCTCGTCGGAGATTGGCTTGAGTTCAACCACCAGAACAACCGAGGTATCGGGAGACTGCACCCCGAAGTCGATGAGCTTAGCACGCCGAACGCCAGCTTCTACCGTTTGTTCGTCCGCAACCAAGCTATCCACACTTCTAAAACTGAACGCTAAATCGGGTTGAGCTGGATTCAATAACGATTCAACGGTTTGCCATCCACTATCAAAAACATTCGTCAGCCATTGGCTCAAGTGTACTCGCGTGCGCCCTGCCACGGCTGAAATCGTAGCGGCTACCGATTGGAGAGGTTGCTCTAAGCGATCGATCAAGGCTTCAATGGGTTGCAGTTGGCTGATGGGTAACTCCTCTGTCTCGGCTGTTTGGGTAAATCCCAACACCATGGCCTGATTCGCGGATTCGTCGATCTGAACGACAACATAGCCAATTCGATCTGACCAAACTTCTGGCGGAATCGGACAAATTGGCTGATGCATGCCCACTGGGCGACATTCCAAGCGACCAACTCCAACTACTTCTAAGTCAGCCACATCCGCACACAGGCGCGTGACTGGGTTCCAGCTATCGCTCACCGACAAGTCTGTCGGAATCCCCATCATCTGCAAGTAATCGTTAACGACGCAGACGGCGAGCGTATTTAAACGGACTTGTTCGGCTTTGTGAGACGTGGGTTGCTCGTGAGCAAATTGCACGGCTTGTTGGCGGGCAGCTTGAGTAATCGGCAGGGGTAAGGCAAATTGTTCGATTTCATCAGTGTTGTAAGTCATGGCCCGAGTCCTTGTGGATTAGATGTTGTACGCGACGAGCGATCGCGATTTGGAGATGACTCAATAGGGAACGCTCTACTATAGATATCCCTCTGACTCACCAAACTTACGCAAGCGAGGCAAACATTGGCGCTGATAAAAACTACTCAATGTAGAAATCGACAAGTTGTATTCTGCGGCTAAGGTTTTCCAACTCGTTTCCGGAGGCAAGCGCCGTAGAATTAAAACTTGGCACGTTATCTCGGGATGGTTAGCAATATGGGTACGGCGCAAATCCCCGTCTGAGTCGGCTTGCGCCCATTGTCTAACCTGTTCGAGCAAAGGAGGAACATCGGGTTCGGCAGCGAGGTTTTCAATCGGGTCAGTTTTTTTCTCGGTGTCGCCCAACCCCGAACTCTCATGACTCAAGGAGACGACACGAGTCTGCCGCTTTTGCTCATCGAGGTAAGAATCTTGGAGTCTTCGTTTTAGGTAAAAATTCAGCCAAGTGATAACGCTACCCCGCTCTGGGTTATAGGGTTCGCCTGTGCTTCCTTCGCAAATGTTGTGGCAGAAGTAAACCCAGGTTTGTTGTAGGGCATCTTGATAGTACGGTGTATATTCTTTCCAAAGCTTGTTGGTAATTAGGCGAATGATCTTCGTTAAGTTTTTTTGACGAGCTGCACTTCCTGCTGGATGACTACAGGCTTCTATTACAAGCTGGTGCAGCTGTTCGTTCAGTCGATCCATCGAGCGCTCGCTCCTTAGGGTTACATCTTGCCAATTAACGGTGAGCAATTATCAGTGAGCAGTGACCAGTGACCAATTATCGGCTTCGATCCAAAATGAATCTGTACCTAGGTATTGATTGTGGCACTTCTGGCGCACGAGCTGTAGTCATTGATGCGGAAGGCGGTATTCGAGGTGAGACGCAGTATCCTTTTGTAGAAGTATCGAATACGGCAAAGCCCTGCTCTATCCCTAAAACCGTTCAATGGCAGACTGCAATGTTTGCCTTAATCGAACAACTTCCGTCGGACATCCGCAGGAAAATTATCAGTATTGCCATTGATGGCACGTCTTCTACCGTACTGCTGTGCGATCGCGCGGGTAAACCCATAGATGAAGCTTTGATGTACAACGACGGGCGTGCTGTTGCGGTGATGGAGCAATTGAGGGCATCGGTGCCTCCCCATCACACGGTATTCAGTGCCACCTCCAGCCTCGCCAAACTGCTTTGGTTCATTCAACACGCAACATTCAACCCTCAACAGGCTTATTTCGTACATCAAGCGGACTGGCTAGCCTTTCTGTTACACGGTCAACTCGGCATCAGCGACTATCACAATGCCTTGAAACTCGGTTACGATGTCGAAAATTTATGTTACCCAACCTGGTTGGAGAACTTGCAATTACCAGTTCATTTGCCGAAAGTAGTGGTTCCGGGTACACCGATTGCTGAAGTATTACCTGATATTGCCGATCGCTTAAGTTTACCCAGAGGTTGTATCGTGAAGGCAGGGACAACTGATAGTATCGCGGCTTTTCTTGCCAGTGGTGCGAATTCTCCGGGCGAAGCGGTAACGTCCCTCGGTTCCACTCTCGTCCTGAAACTGTTAAGTCGTACCCGTGTCGATGATTCTCGCTACGGAATTTATAGTCATCGATTGGGCGATTTATGGCTAGTTGGTGGTGCTTCCAATACAGGTGGTGCGGTGTTGCGTCACTTTTTCACCGATGCCGAGTTAGAACGTTGGAGCAACCAAATTGATGCTCAACGAGAGAGTCCGTTGGATTATTATCCTCTACTCAAAGCAGGCGATCGCTTTCCCATCAACGACCCCAATTTACCTCCCAAACTAGAACCTCGCCCCACTGATTCAGTGGAATTCCTTCACGGTTTGCTAGAAAGCATCGCCCGAATTGAAGCTAGGGGATATTACTTGTTGCAGCAACTAGGAGCAAGTGCACTAACTCGTGTCTATACCGCTGGTGGTGGTGCCAAAAATTCGACTTGGACGGCAATGCGATCGCGCCATCTCAAAGTACCCATCCTATCTCCAATTCACACCGCTGCTGCCTATGGTGCCGCACTCTTAGCACGGCAAGGTATAGATAATTGAACGTTGGCAGTTTAAAGAGTGCAACGCTGTCTAGAAATAATTGGAATATAGGGGAAAACCTGCATGAGAATGATGAAGTCTAAAAATCTCCATCCTCAGCTACACTGACACTCTTTATTTGGAAATTTATACCTTTAGGCAGATGATTCTTTTAACTATTCCTTCTCAATCGCAGATTCTCCTAAGCGATTGTAGTCAGAGATAACTTGATGCACCATCCGAATGGATGTTCCTGTCTCTTGTGCAATTTCTGCCGCCGCTCTAGGATTAACCAACGCTTCATAGACGACTAACCATTTCTGTTGATGACGGAAGTTGGCAGCCCTCTTAATTTTCTTCTGCACATCCTCTGTTGATAAGCGATCGTTTGCTTTCAGGTGATGAGGGGTTAATTTTTCAGGTATAGCTGGCTTACGAGATTTCATGATTGATGTCTCTCCTCTCAAGATTGAGCGCTCTTTAAAAAGCTAACTCAAATTATTGAGGCTGATTACATACTTTAGAGAGGGTTAATCTTGTGTAGGAAGTTTTTTAGACTCATCTCTATTTTTCTAAAATTTAATAATTTATATTCATAGATTTACAACAACTTTATAGGAATTTGGGTTGAACTAACAGTAACGCTTTCCAAGCCAATAAACTCGGCAAATCGGATTAAATCAGAAATTCTACAAACAGCACTTTCGCCTACCTAGAGTTGTAGGGTAGGCAATGCCTTCCAAAACTCGTGTAGCGTTCCGAGCAAATAACAAGCAATGCTCACCTTACTGACGTTGAATTCTGTTGATTGATGACCCCAATCGACGAGCCAGAAAATTGCAGACTGTAACAAGCTTGGTGAAAAATTCAGTTATTGTGTGAATAGAGGCTTTGGACGTTCAAGCGCTGGACTCCCCAAGCCATGCCCTATTGTCATGAAAAATTACTCGTAATGAGAGAGTTTTGTCATCCACACCTCGCTGCTGTTAAGAGCGGCAGACATCAGTTATTGAGCAGGGTGAATTTTCCGAGAGTAATATCAGTTGGATTAAGACTCGCCAGCTTGGAATTCCTGAAACTACCTACGGGTCAGACGTTCAAAATCCAACATCCAACATCTAACATCCAAAATGGTATAAAGCCATGTTGCTGACCGACGAATTGCTCCTGTTTTACAAGCGTTGTCAGCGTAGGGTGTTTCTCGACGTTTACGGAAACCGCTCCGACCAAGACCCAGAACAAGATTTTCTGCTCAAACTCCGACAGGATAGCTTCGAGCATCGGCAAGCGGTATTCGACCTCGCTCCCTATCAGTCTCCCGTCTATCCGTCAGGAAATTGGCAAGAGGGTGCCCAGGCAACATTAGAATTGATGCAACAAGGTGTAGAGCGTATCTCTCAAGCCCTACTGCTCGTGCAGACACCCCAAGGAATCACGTTGCTCAGCCGTCCCGATCTTTTAGTCAAACAGCCTGGGGAGTCGAGTTTTGGAGATTGGATCTATACTCCCAGAAATATAAAGATTGGCAGGCGTCCCAAGCCAGAATATCAAATTGTTGCTGCTTTTAGCGCTCACCTGCTAGCAGCGATGCAGGGAGTCTTGCCAAAGACGGCAGGACTCATTTTACGCGATCGCGATTCCTACACCGTAAATCTAGAACGGTGGATGCCACTAATGCACGACCTGCTAGCGGGATGTATGGAGATGCTGCTATTGCGCCAAGAGCCCGAAGTGTTTATCTCCCGTCAAAAGTGTAGTCTGTGCCAGTGGTATAGCAGTTGTTATGCGATCGCAAAACGAGAGGAACATATCTCCCTTTTACCAGGAGTAACGCCCAGTCGCTACCGAGATTTACAGACGTTAGGGGTTGTAACCGTGGAATCGCTGGCTCAAACGACAATTAGCACGCTAGAACCCCTTGTCGGTATTGAAGTTGCCTCCGACCTAGTGCAGCAAGCTCAGGCTAAAGTTCAGAATCGAGCAATGCTCCGGCAAATCCCCCGCAACACCTTTGAGGATTTTCTCGATTATCCCGAAGATGGGTCTCCACTCAACGGTAATGGCAGGCTATCTCATCTTTCTAGCGTTGCCGATGTTATCCCTACAGCGTCTATTGAGCTTTACTTTGATATTGAGGCAGAGCCAGAACTCAAACTCGATTATTTGCTAGGTGTTTGGGTGGTCGATCGACGCGATCGCACTCAGAAATTCTATCCCTTTCTAGCAGAATATCCCAACGATGAAGCACTCATTTGGCAGCAATTTATCGATTTAGTCTCGTTCTACCCAGATGCTCCAATTTTTCATTTCTCGGATTATGAGGTGGAAGCTGTTAAGCGCCTGGGGAAGCTGTATCAGACACCCAAACAGCACCTGAGAGCGATACTCTCTCGCTTTGTAGACCTGCACGAGCGAGTCACGAATACTGTAATGTTGCCGGTAGAGAGCTATTCGCTCAAACACCTCGCTAGATGGCTGGGTTTTGAATGGCGCGATCCAGGTATAACCGGTTCACAATGTGTCTGTTTGTACAACCAGTGGTTAAAGACTGGCGATCGCTCTGCCCTCGATGCCATTATGCGCTACAACGAAGACGACTGCCGTGCTACGTATCATCTCAAGACGTGGCTAGTTAACTTTCTGGAAGAGCACCTGGATTCAACACAAAGTTATGCAAAGATTTTTGAATAAATTAGCAAGACTTATCTAAATCACAAGATTTACTTATAAGTAAATGTTATCCTGGGACGGTGAGACTTTTTGCCATTTTTCGATGTGGCAAAAGTCTCTATGGTCTTTCTGAAAATAAAGAGGTGGACGATATGCCTCCCCCGTTCCTCGTTCTGCTAGCCAGTGCATTTGGTAGCATTTTAGTCTCAGTACGAGCGTCTCACGAAATTCCCCGCATTCTGGCAATTGGGTCTGCCATCTTCTGCTTAATTTTTGGTTTCGCTATGGCACCTTGGATGGTTCAAATACCAATCTTTTTGGTGTTTCTCAGTTGGGCGAGGCTGTATCGATTTGTTCGGATTAGTCCGGAACCTTAAGGGCATCTCCTGATAATCAGCCGATTGCCGTAGAAAAAGCCTGCTGCATCAGACCAGAATCTTCTGGAGCGCGAACTCAGCCAGTGTGCTCTACCTTCACCTCACCAGGGGATCAGTGCAGCAGGCGATCGCTCAATTCAGGCTTCCCGAAACTCCCCAAAATTTTTTTAGTGATGGAGTTGACAAACTCGGTAAATACAGGCAATATTAAAAAGGCGCAAAAAAAGGGACTGTAGTTCAATTGGTTAGAGCACCGCCCTGTCACGGCGGAAGTTGCGGGTTCGAGCCCCGTCAGTCCCGTACCAATCAGCACTAAGCTAGTTGTTGAGATATTCAAGGCTCCCTGAATAGGAACGTCTTGGTCTGTTCGATCAACAGCTAAAAACTTCGGTGAAACAGGTAATCTTCTCCACATTTGATTAATCGGCATAGAGACAGATATTTATGGTTGATAGTTCATTGCTCATTGCTTGACCCGATGAACCATGAACCATGAACTATTAACCATTAGGTCAAGTGTCCCGCTTTAAGTTGGTAGCCGACGTTCTAATCGCTATGACCATGACGAAAGTCACGATTGGATTTAGTACTTTCCCTGCGGTGATTTAGTACCTTTTCCTCATACGTCTAACAATGAAGAGTTTCTATGATGATGCATGTTCACCTAAGAAACTCAAGATTGGGTCACGATGAAAATCAAACTGATGCCAATGTTAGCTGGAGCGATCGCACTCTCTGTGGGAGTCATGCCCTTCGCCATCAAAGCTCAAGCTCAAACACCTGATTCGGCACAGCCTGCACATGCTCACCATCATAGTAAATGGGATCAGCTAAATCTGAGCGAGCAACAAAAAGCGCAATTACAGCAGCTTGAGAAAGATACTCGTACCCAGATTGAAGCAGTTTTGACACCCCAACAACTAGAGCAGCTAAAAGCGGCGAGGCAAAATCATCAACCTCATCAAGCTGGTCAAGGCAGGCACTCTGCGATGGCAGCGCTAAATCTGACTGATGCTCAGAAAGCCAAAATAAAGGCGATTAAAGAGGCAAAAAAAGCTCGGATGCAAGCTATCTTGACTCCGCAGCAGCAGCAGCAGCTTCAACAAATGCATCAACAATGGCAGCAACAGCACCAGCAGCAACAGCACAACAACCAATAATCAATTGAAACAGCGATCGGTTTTCAGCGCATTCTTCGATATGGGTCTCTAATTCCCGCTGAGGACTAAAAACCGGAACCAGTCGCTGCCGATCAGAGGGGTAACTGTGGGCTAAATGCCCTACAGTTGCACCCTCTTGAAATCAAACCACTCATTCACTATCAAATTATTACTCTCTGTTCCATAAGAGAGAACGCGATTATGGCAGCGTCTAAAAATCTCATACAAAAACGTATCCGTCAGCTCCACAAAACTTTAGCTCCTATCATGCTTCTACCGCTTGTTCTGACAGCAATTACTGGTTCGATTTTTCAAGTATTCGATCTCATCGGACAAGAAAGAAGCGTTCGCTGGTTAATGGCTCTGCACAAAGGACACTTTGGTATCTTGAACTTGACAACGATTTACCCTTTTCTCAATGCACTGGGATTGCTCATTCTGGTATCGACAGGTTTTTCCATGTGGTTGCAGAAGCGTTCGAGTCGATTGCTTTCAGACCGATGAATCTAGGTCTGGTGGAACAGATACTCTAAAGAGGCTGGCTTAGGTGCTAGCGTATATATCTAGCAACCCATACTAACTAGAAATTCTGCTCGTGACTGTTAGAGTCCGTATTGCTCCTAGTCCAACTGGAAACTTACACATCGGGACGGCAAGAACTGCTGTCTTTAACTGGTTATTTGCTCGCCATCACGGCGGCCAGTTTATTTTGCGCGTGGAAGACACCGACCAAGCGCGATCGCGTCCCGAATACACCCAAAATATCCTCGACGGCCTCACCTGGCTGGGCTTGAACTGGGATGAGGGCCCGTTTTTCCAAACCAAACGGCTCGACCTGTACTACAACGCCATCCAAACGCTTTTGGAGAAAGGATTGGCTTATTACTGCTACACGAGTGAAGCCGAACTCGATGCATTGCGGGCAGCCCAGAAAGCGAGAAAAGAAGCACCCCGCTACGATAACCGGCATCGCAACCTAACAGCAGAGCAACGGGCCGCGTTTGAAGCCGAAGGGCGGCAACCCGTGATTCGCTTTAAAATTGACGACGATCGCGAAATTGTTTGGAACGACCTAGTACGTGGCAAGCTCACTTGGAAAGGTCGCGACTTAGGTGGTGATATGGTAGTTGCCAGGGCATCTAAGCAGGGCGAAATTGGTCAGCCACTCTACAATCTAGCTGTGGTAGTGGATGATATTGATATGGGAATTACCCAAGTCATCCGAGGCGAAGACCATATTGGGAATACCCCGAAGCAGATTTTGCTCTACGAAGCACTAGAAGCTTCTACACCTGAGTTTGCTCATACACCTTTAATCCTGAATATGCAGGGTCAGAAGCTCTCGAAGCGCGATGGCGTGACTTCGATTTCTGATTTCAAAGAAATGGGCTTTACACCGGAAGCTCTGGTCAATTACATGACGTTACTGGGTTGGTCTCCACCCGACTCCACTCAAGAACTTTTTACCTTAGAGCAAGCGGCTAAAGAATTTAGCTTCGATCGCGTCAATAAGGCCGGGGCCAAGTTCGACTGGGCGAAGCTCGATTGGATTAACAGTCAGTATCTCCATGCCATGCCAGTCTCCGAACTGGTGGAATTGCTCATTCCTTACTGGCAGAATGCTGGGTTTGAATTCGATCCAGAACGCGATCGCGCCTGGTTAGAACAGATGGCAGCCGTGATTGGGCCGAGTCTCACTCGCTTACCTGAAGCGGTAGACATGACCCGGATATTCTTTACCGAGTCTGTGGAGTTTAGCGCCGAAGCGATTGACCAACTGAAAAAAGACGGTGCTGCCGCTGTGGTGCAGGCTGCCCTTGACGCTGTTGCTAACTATCCTGAACTGAGTGCAGACGAAGCCCAGCAGATTATTACTACAGTGACGAAAGAGCAGAAGGTGAAAAAAGGGTTAGTCATGCGATCGCTGCGTGCTGCCCTGACTGGTGATGTCCACGGTCCTGACTTGATTCAATCTTGGGTGTTGCTCCACCAGCAAGGAATCGCTGGCAGTCGCTTGCAGCAGGCATTAACTCAAGCCGCTTAAAACAGTGAACAGTGAGCAGTGAGCAGTGACCAGTGACCAGTGACCCGTGAACAGTGACCAGTGAACAGTGAACAGTGAGCAGGCACAACTGGGGATGCGAGTCTCTAAGGAAAATCTACCTTGGTTCACTGGTCACTGAAGGAGGAACCCTCGATTGGTACTTCGGCACTTCGGAACACTATCGGCGAGCCTCTCGTCAAGAGCTGTGGCGCTTTATCATTAGAATTCGAGAGTAAATGCGCCATTAGTAGCCGATAGAGTACGCAAAAAGCCTGTGAAGCGACGAGGGAAAAAATTTAGTAGTAAGCTGAGCTGGGCGACTGCCATCAGCCTGAAGGCACGCAACAGTTACGTGGTGGCGATGCTCGCCGGTGCGATCGTTGTTGCTGCCTTCGCTCAAGCTCAGCTAGCTCAATCTCAGCAGATTTTTGAGAATGTCCGAATTGGACAGAACTTTTCTCCAGACCCCATGACCCTTCGAGGTATCAGTGGGGGTTCTGTACCGGCAAGTCAAGTTGCCAAGCGTAAAGACACACCCACTGGGCCTTGCGTCGGTTTTGTAGACGAACAACCCGACCACGTCATCGAGTTGACAAATTTTTTCAACTATCTCAGCTTACAAGTCCAAAGCCCAGAAGACACCACTATCGTGATTAGTGGACCGGGTGGAACTTGGTGTAACGATGATTTTCAGGGCAAAAACCCAGGTGTTGCAGGTCAATGGTTGGCTGGTACCTATCGGGTTTGGATCGGGTCTTACGATAAAACCAACTTTCACCCCTACCTGATTAAAATCAGCAAAGTTCAGCTGCTCAATCCGGGGCCTTTTCGACGTTAAGGCTATTTAACTCAAGATAGCTAAATAGCTAAACTGCAACAAAGGCAACTTACGACAAAAGTACTTTTTAGTCCTCTGCTCTTCCTCCCGCCATTCCAGATAGGACTCTTGAAGCTGTCACAGAGACTTTTAGTGGGTCGTAGCCTAGCTGTTGAGTAATCCGTTCCCTAGCTAAAGCACGATACTCCCAAAAATGCTCTCCAGCGGCGCATAGACCCAAATACATATTCAGAACTTGAGGCTTTCTTCGCAGAATCGTCCCGAGTTGTCGCCAGAACTGCCCCCGAATTTCAGTTCGTCGTAAGCCCTGATGCCAGATTAACTGAGTCACGAGCCGCAACCCCTTACCTGGAGAAAATTGCATGGTTTGCTGTCGCTCGGAGCGCGAGCCAATACTAAGACATTGCTGAAAACAGCGCCTGAGATAGTTCGCGGGTTCATACAACGTCCAGAAACCTTCTACATACTCTCTAGCAATTTCAGCAACGGGGCGGCTGGGGACAAAATTCATCAAGCTATTCTGATCTCCCACCTCAGTGACGCCTATGCTCTCTACTAAACGCTGCTCGCTTTGGAGACGGTTCCATAGAGCTGTATTGGGCAAGGCTTGGAGGATGCCCAGCATGGGTTGAGGAATACTGGTTTGTTCAACAAACGCTTGAATTCGTTCTCCTGCACCTGTGCGTTCGCCATCAAAACCGAGGATAAACCCTGCATAGATTAGCATGCCTGCCTCATTGATCTTGCGACAGGCTTCAACGAGTGGATGGCGAGTATTTTGCAGTTTATGTGTCACTTTCAGGCTGTCTTGGTCAGGAGTTTCAATGCCGAGAAAGACTGCATAGAAGCCAGCTTCACTCATCAGATGCAGTAGTTCATCATCTTCTGCCAAATTCACAGATGCTTCAGTCATGAAGGTGAAGGGGTAGTTGTGCTGCTTTACCCAAGGAATCAATTCTCGTAGAAAGCGTTTGACGTTACGCTGATTACCAATAAAGTTGTCATCCACGATGAAGAGCGATCCTCGCCAGCCTAAATCATAGAGAGCTTGTAATTCTGCTATGGCCTGACTCGGCTCTTTAGTGCGTGGCTTACGACCATAAAGGGAGATAATGTCGCAAAATTCACAATTGAAGGGGCAACCGCGAGAAAACTGGATTGCCATCATGAAGTAGGCATCCCGCTCAAGCAAGTCAAAGCGCGGCATCGGGCTTTGGGTAACATCCGGTTTTTCAAGGGAGCGAAAGATTCCTTGCGATTTGCCTTGGCTTAGCGCTTCGAGAAACTGTGGAACCGTCATCTCTCCCTCATCGAGGATCAGGTAATGCGCTCCAGAGTTGAGGGCATCTTGCGGAACAGATGTGGGGTAGGGGCCACCAACTGCGACTTTTTTGCCCAACCGCACTGCTTTTTGAATTAGGCTGTGGAAATCTGGCTTTTGCACCAGCATGGCAGAGAGGATGACTAGATCGCACCACTCCCAATCAGCGTCTGTCTCAAGGCTGACGTTGCGATCGTAAAATCTAATTTGCCAGTCCTGGGGTAGGAGCGCTGCGACTGTAATGATTCCGAGTGGAGGAATAGCTGCCTTGAGTCCCGCGATTTCCATAAAGCGATCGTAAGACCAAAAGGACTGAGGAAACTGAGGGTAGAGCAACAGTGCCTTCATGCGGTGTATTTCCTCACAAGTTTTAGGCGTTCATGCTATATCGTCCCTCTCAACTTTTCGTCTCTCGAAAGGGGGATTTCTTGATAACAGGGCATATAACACCCGTAAAGAGATTCAGAACCCATATGTATAGAAGAAGTCATTTCAAATAGCCAGGGCAAGCATGATTAAGCTAAGGTATAGCTTGTTTTGAGGATAGTAATTGCGCTAGGTGTATAGGATTAGGCACACACATTTTGAATCGTCCTACTTGCCCACCCAGCTCCAAGAAAAAGGGCTTAAGCATTTCTGCCTAAGTCCTTTTTCTTGAATCGTTAATTTAGAGTAATTGAGCTATCAATGATCTAGCCCGACTGTATCAGCAAGGAAAGACTCAAAGGAGTTAGCTTCCTTTTCTTAGTAGCGGCGAGAGAACCCGTTGTTTCCCCGACCCCCACCAGACGAGCGTCTGTCCTCCTTGGGCTTTGCCTTGTTAACTTTTAGGTCACGACCCATCCATTCAGCACCATCAAGTGCATTAATGGCTGCCGTTTCTTCAGCCTCTGAACTCATTTCTACAAAACCAAAGCCGCGCATGCGACCAGTTTCACGGTCAGTGGGGAGTTGAATTTGCTTGACAGTACCGTATTCTGCAAAAACTTCACTGAGGTCTTCTTGCGTGACGTCATAAGATAAGTTGCCTACATAAATTGACATAGGTTGTCTCCCAAATCATAAGTGTGTGGAGATTTAGATTTCGGAGAGAAGCCTGTCAATACCAAGAGGGAAATACCTATCAATACTAAAAACAAACACTGCAACCGAATTTATTCTCGCCTACTAGGTTAGCACAACAGATTGGAAGCATGGGGCATGGAGGCAATCCTACCCATTTACTTATAGACTTACGCACAATCATGAAATAACGAACCACAGAGTACGCAGAGGACATGGAGAAAAAAGAGGAAAGAGAGGATTTTTGGGTAAGTCCTGACTTAGCATGTGCTCCAGCACAAGTAAGTCAATTCAAAACGCGATCGCTATTACCTTTTTTGAACCGATTCCTCTCTTTTGGTAGTTGCGTTTCCCGGTACCGATAGACTATTGAAATAAAGCCCACCGATCGCAAACAAAAACACTAGATACGCTACGGCTTGGATAAAATAAATCTGGTCGCGGTAGCCAAATAAGGCTTTGAGGACTAGCCCAGGGAATCGCTCGTCCGGGAGAATTCGGCTCGTATTCCACACCATCGGCCCCAGAATACAGGAGTGAGTTCTGGCAAAGTGTTCGTAGTAGACACACAACGACTCTGACTCCCGGTTCATCTGTGCCAAGGCAGCGATCGCTTGATCGAAATGGCCCAGCGCCCCAATCACTAAACCAGCCACGATCAGGAGCAATAAGACGCCCATCACCTGGAAAAACTGGCGGATATTAATCTTGACGCCCCACTTAAACAAAAGAACGCCGATCGCGGCGGCGGCCGCCAAACCGGCAATCGCGCCTAGGGCTGGTACTAGTCCTTGTTGAAACTTGGCAATGATAAAAACAACGGTTTCAAAGCCTTCTCGCAAGACAGCGATGAAAATTAAACCGAAGACACCCCAACCCCCGCCACTACCTTGTTTAATCGCAGCGGTGATGTTTCCTTCAATTTCAGCTTTGAGCGATCGCGCCTGTTGTGTCATCCAAATCAGCATCCAACTCAGTAATGCGATCGCAATGACTCCAAAGACTGCCTCCATGAACGGTTCGATCACCGTTGCGTACTGAGGATAGGTTTTACTCAAAGCCTGAATACCCCAGCTAAACAGGACACCTACCAGCGCACTAGCGACAATCCCCGCCACTACACCGGCATACACCCAAGGGTTTAACGTTTCGGCTTTCGCTTTTTTCAAACAAGCCAAGACAATCCCTACAACTAGGGCGGCTTCGACACCTTCCCGGAGGGTAATAACAAAGGTCGGTAAAGCAGCGCTAAAATCCATTTTCTTGTTGTTTGTTGTTTGTTGTTTGCTGTTTGTTGGGTCTGATTAGCAATTACTAACTACATAACTAACACCAACAACCAATCACTCATTAGCCAAAGTCGCGCAACATCTTTTTGATTTCGATGTTGTGCATCTCTTCCATCCCAATTTGGGTACGGGCAAATTCTTCTAGATAAACGCTAGCATCTTCCACTACATCAAGTAGCTTTTTGTACATCTCTAGCGCTTTTTTCTCGTGGTTAAGACTTTCCTCCAGAATATCCCGAACAGAGTGTTTGTAAGTTTCCTCAATCGGGGCAATTCGCTGACTGGGATGTCCTTCTAAACCCGTGAGAATTTCTCCAACCTGTTGAGCGTGGAGGAGAGACTCGCTGGCTTGCATTTTGAAAAAGTCCACAATGGGAATCCGGTTAGGGCCAGTCACCATAAGGGAGTAGTGAGTGTAGCGCACCACCCCTGCTAGTTCAAATTCCATGATGGTGTTGAGTATGTCAGTAGTGGCTTTTAAATCGAGTTCTCTCATGGTTCAGTGTTACGTTCTTTAAGCGGTTGTCTAAAACTACTCACGATACTTTAGTGCTTATCTCAAGGTTGGTAGCGAGACAAAGCACAATTTAAAGGGCAATCGAGCGCTATGGGGTTTTCGCTAGACTGACTACGTCTAATCCACAAATCCTCAGGAACCTGTGGAGTAGTCCTGTACAGCCTGCGAGAGGGATTGCAGTGCCGCGATCGCTTTGGCTTTATCGGGGTTGGCTGGTTTGATCAGGTTGTTGTTCACTTGAGTGACACCGGCTGCAATTTTGTTGTAAGCCGCTTGAGATGTGTTCTTAACGCTGAATTGGATAATTTTCTGTTGCCAATTTGCCTGAAAGTTTTGAGCATAGGTTTTGGCTGTCGCAACATCGTTAGCTTGCAAGGCTCTAACCGCAGCAGGTAAGTAACCATTCAACTTCGCTAATGTTGGCTTGAGCCCTCCTTGAGCTGCGGCTGAGGCTTTGGCAGGGGTAGTCTTGGCTTTTCCTGCGGAAGTCGTTGCGGTATTGGCAGGTGCTGATGCTGTTTTAGCTTTTCCAGGACTCGCTGATGCTGTGGCAGTTGGGGCTGCGGCTTTAGGTTTTTTCCCCTTTTTATTTTTATGGACTACCATCGGGGTTGAAACTACGGAAGGGTCTTGTTGGTCTCCGGAATTGCAACCTGTAACGCCCACGAACAGCAATAGACAGGCAACCACCACAGCATTAAAACGCATGATTGTTTACTCCTCAAAAGATTAAATAACTCTGAGCATTAGCGGTCTATACTACGTTTTGTGTAGTCAACCAGCGATTATGGATTAACCGCACCGACTGCTGCAACTTTGGATTGTCAGCTTCTTCAAGATAGTAAATTACAAAACTGACCTCTGAACAGAGCTATTTCAGGAGAATTGGTTCGCGATCGCAACTATACCTTCAGAGCCTTTTGAGCATTCTGCTCGATCGCTTTAATTTGCTGCGAAACTTGGTCGGGAGTCAAGACGGGAGTCGCTGGAGGGATAACGGACGGCCATGCAGTTTTGAGCTTACTCATGCTCTCTTGAATGGCTTTATGGGCCTCTGGACTTTGTTTTGCTAGTGGATCGGAGATGTTGCTGTAGAGGGTGTCGGCGTAAGTGACAAAGCCACGGGAGTCTTGATACTCGATCGCAGCGGCAATCTTACCATTTGCGATCGCGGCTTGATACTCCGAGTTTGCCGCATCCAGTAGCTCGGACATTACCTTCAACACGAATTCTGGTGACTGGCGTTCGTTGGCAGGGATCACCTGAATCGCATTATCCACAGATTGCATGGATTGTTGGAACTGCGATGCCACTTTCGTATCTTTAGGCTTCGATTTCACTAAATCTTGCAGACCAATCAACTGATTCTTGAAATCCGGTACATTGCGTTCCTGAAACTGATCGGCTACATCGACGTAAATTTCTTCCACGGGGTGACCGATGTGTGGTTCGGCATCTTTGGGTTTGCCTTGGTCGAGCAGTTCTTTAGCGACTAAGAGATGCCCTTTCATCAGCCCCAACTTTGTCATATAGTCTACGTCCTTGGCTTCGCCTGTGAGGACAACATCCTCAATTGTCACCATGTCTTTAATTTGGTCAAACTGTGCTTGAGTTATGACCTTTTTCGAGACTAGTTCTTCCGGGCTGCCGTAGGGACGACTCCCCTGAATTTTGTTGGATAAGGCTGGAACACCCAATTTAGCTTCCAATTTGTCCAATTCCGACAGAATCGCTGTGTTGATGTTAATTTTCTCCTCGCCGTGATTGTGACTGGTTGTAGCAGCGGGGCTAGAATTACTCGCCGATGAGGAATTCGAGAGATTACTCGCATTCGGTGTCTGCTGGGCGCAGTTGGTCAGAACAACCAACAGGGCAGAAGCAATGGCAAGCGCCAGGAAACGAAAAATAGATTTCATGTTAGCTTGAAGATGTTATCAATTGGGCTGCGATACGTTCTTATCTAATGACAATTCTTTTCAACAGTTAGATTGATAATTTATTTTCCAGTTAGCAGGAATTTATGTCAACTAACGGCAAAAAAGGGAACTAAGTCTGAGCGATGACTTCAAAATGACCCATGCAACCCGTCTCCGCGATCGCATCTTGGTGCGGATGAAACATGTACTTGCCCGTGAAGGGATAGGCAAACTCTAGGATGTGTCGCTCGGCTGTCCCCATCGTAATTACGTCGCTTTGATGGCTGGGGGTTAGGGTCATCCCAGTGGGATAGACGCGAAAGAAGTTGGCATGAATGTGAAAAGTTAGGGCGGGGTCGTACTCAACCATGTTGAGAAGATACATTCGCACGAGCTGGTTTTGGTAAATCTGGATCGGGTGTTGCATGTAGTAGTGCGGCAACCCGTTAAAAGCATAGAGTTCGTTCTTGTTGTCATCGTTGATGTCATACCCTCCCATCACCATCACTATTTCGTCGGCTGGCGGACGCCCTTGAGGAGGGTCAATGATGAACATGCCAAATAGGCCTTTGCTGATATGCCGCGTGACGGGTGCGGTGTGGCAGTGGTAGAGATGAAGACCGTAGGGCTCGGCATCAAATTCGTAAATGGTCGCCGCACCGTGACGCACGGGTTTGATTCCATCGGCATCAGCAGGATGGATGCCGTGAAAGTGCATGCTGTGGGAATGCCCACCATTATTGAGAAAAACGACTCGAATGCGATCGCCTTCTTTCGCTCGTAGCGTTGGTCCAGGTACCCGACCGTTGAAGTTCCAAGTTGTGAAGGAAACCGCGCTATTGAGCTGAATGGGAGTCGTTCCGGCCGTAATCCGAAATTCCCGAATCGTCCGTCCGTTTTCCCTTTTGACCGTACCGTAGTCAAAATCCCGCAGTACTGCCATCGGACTCGCCCCCTTGCTTTCTGCTAGGGCATCGCTAGGGATGGGAGGTATCTTGACTCGGGATGGGCGCTGTTTGGTGAACTGTTGTACAGCGACGGCAGTTCCGGTTACGCCAAGGCTCGCCAGTCCCAACTTCAGCAGTTGACGACGATTCCAGAGGGGAGTTTTTTCTAGCAGAAAGCGATTTGACATTACTAGCGAGCTATTGAAAAGGATTTCCCAATTTTGAAGAATAGTTCTTCAAAGCGTAACTGTCAATTATTCTCAACAAACTCAATCTCTCAGGCAACCGCCAAAAGTGGTGTGGCATGTGGATTTTGGCAACGCCAAGTCCCGTCACGAGTCCACCCATCGCAAAAAACATCAACGTCATCAACGCTACACAGGTAACGGTGAGAACTGGGCGGTTGTGCTTTTCCAAAAACGCTTTACGGGAACGCTAACGCAATCTGCTCTCCAACAGCAGCGCCAGCGAGTGCGATACACGTCCTCAACATCCGGAGTGACAATTGTGCGTTGGAGATTCAGCGTTATTGGTTTTATGGCTGGGACTCTAATCTGTACTCAAACATTGCTACATCATGGAATGTTCTCGCTGTCTATGTGAGGAAATCTTGAGAAAGAGGCGATTAAAGGTCAAACTTACGTAAAGCCTCCTGGTAGAGAGTAGTGGCTAAGTCTCGGACTATTGCCTCATCCTGGAACTTATCTCCAAACTTTTGCTTAGCCGTCTCAATACAAATATTCATCAGTTCTGCTGACTGCTCGACATGAGCTTTAACTAACTGTTTTTTTTCGGGTGTCCATGACGACATGGAAGATGAATTTTCTAAGGGAATTTCTGGTAACTCATGGCTCTCATGCTCCTTTCTTTTTTGAACTTCTGCCGAGAAACCAGAAGCAATAATCCCGGCTGGTAAGGCAAATAATCCAATCCCAATAAATGCTAATCCTGCTCCAAATAACTTACCAACCGGAGTAACAGGGTAAATATCGCCATAACCCACCGTGGTTAATGTCACGACTCCCCACCACATCGCGGCTGGGATACTTTGAAAAGCTTCAGGTTGAGCATCTCTTTCAGCAAAAAACATTACACTCGATGCAAAGATTAGCAAAATAAAGACTGTAACAAGAGTCATTAATAACTCATCTTTTTTGGTTCGTATAACTTGTAAAATAGCTTGCAGCGATTCAGAATATCTAATCAGCTTCAGTAACCGAAGTAGACGTAATATATCTGTCTCTTTTAATAAGGGAATATAAGGAAATATAATTCTCAAATAAAACGGTAGTATTGCGAGGAGATCGATAATCACTAAAGGAGTAGAAGCATATTTTAGTCGCCCCCAAAAAGGATGTTGATAGCGTGGATCGGCAGTACAAGACCATAGTTGTAAAAGATATAATCCGGTAAAGCAACCTAATGATATTAATTCAATATTGCCTAGGAAATTATTGAAATTAAAGGAAATCTCTTGAGATGTTTCTAAAATAAAATTACTAACATCAAGAATTATTAAAATAGTGACTCCCCAATCATCAATCAAACTCAATAAGTCGTTAGGGTTAGATGATTCGAGAATTTCATAAATTCGTTGTTTGACAGTCTGCGTCATAAGGAACCAACCTAGGACTTCATCCTTGAGGAGAATCTGGGAAAATCGCTAGAGCAGAGTTTCACGATAATTTCATACAATAGTCACAGCAATTTCATATCCAAGTTATATAGTACAAGGCTATACATTTTCAGATATTTCAGTACGAAAGGTATAGAATGGCAGTAAAAAGTCTAGCTAAAACTCTTATTATATGTGCGGTTCTATCTGCACTGGCTGCTTGTTCCAGTAATCAGACAGCTGAACAAAGTTCTCCGAATAACGCTGCTAGTTCTCCAAATGCAGCGAGTTCTTCAAGTGCTAGCAGCTCTCTGAAGTCCAGTCAATCGGCTAAGTCAACCAAGGTTAATGCCACTGTAAAGGAAATGGCAATTCAATTGTCATCCACAACTGTACCGGCTGGTCTTGTTGAATTTGTGGTAAAAAATACGGGTAAGGAACCCCATGAATTTGTAGTCCTTAAGAATGACCTGAAAGGCAAGAAACTTCCTATGAAGGGAGACAAGCTGGATGAGGATGCAAAAGGACTGAAAAATATGGGTGAAATTGAAACAGATAAGCTGAAGAGTGGAGCAACTGAAACCTTGAAGGTCAATTTGACTCCAGGTCAATACTTAATTATCTGCAATATCAAAGACCACTTTAAGAAAGGGATGAAAACTGAACTGACCGTTAAGTAGCAGCGTTAACTTTAACACCGCTTAGGGCAGGGATGATGGGGGCGTGTTCGAGCAGGCAGTAAGGACGACTGTAGCTTAAGGGCGGTTCTAAAGCATGTTCAACTAAGAAGGCTGAATCGTTCATGATGTACTCAGTTTTCCCATCGAACACAACCTGCCCTTGGCTTAAGACGATCGTGCGATCGCATAATTCCAAGGCTAAATCTAAGTCGTGTGTTGCAATCAGTTGAGTGAGCTTGAGGCTTTGCAATAACTCAATTAACTGACGGCGAGAATGAGGGTCTAATTGAGCCGACGGTTCATCCAATACTAATACCTGTGGATTCATCGCCAGTACACCTGCGATCGCAATTCGTTTCTTCTCTCCCCCCGATAAATTTTCAGTACTGCGCGATCCATAGTAATCTGGGTCAATATTAACCGCTTGCATCGCTTGGCAGACTCGTTCGATCAGTTCCTCATCCCGCAAGCCCAAATTCATCGGACCAAAGGCGACATCTTCCCAAACAGTAGGCATGAATAGCTGATCGTCGGGATTTTGAAACACTAGACCGACGAAATTCCGAATCTCTCGCAAATTTTCAGAGATAACAAACCATTCTCCCACCATCACTGTTCCTTCCTGGGGCAGAATGATGCCATTCAGGTGTAACTGCAAGGTTGATTTTCCCGAACCATTTGCCCCGATCAAGGCCACTCGTTCGTTTGCTTTAATGGATAAATTCACATCCCTTAAGGCGTGAGTGCCATCAGGATAGGCGTAGCTGAGGTGTTCAATTGCGATCGGATTATGGTGCATTGGGATTTTAGCTTTTGATTTCGGATTTGAGATTGGTAGCTTCTACTGTCCAACCTCGAATGGTTTGAAGTACTACTGACGTAAATAAATCGCTTGTCCCAGTAGTGCGACAATTGCAGTTAGCGTAAGAGCTGCGATGTCACGCCATCCACCAGAGGAGACGCTCGTCACAACAGGTACGCCTTGATAGCCCCTCGCCTGCATCGCCTGATAGACTCGTTCTCCCCGCTCATAAGTTCGGATAAACAGCGAGCCAAACATGTTACCAATCACTTGCCGTTGCCAGTGAGGGCTACCGCCGAAGTTACGAGACTTAGCCGCTGTACGCATGGCGTTAAACTCTCTAATCAAGACGCTGATGTAGCGATACATCGATGCCAAAATCGCGACCAAAAGGGGCGGGACTCGCAATATCACCAAAGCATTCAGGAGTGCTGGGATGGAAGTGGTTAGGGTCAAGACGTTGAGCATCAGCAGCGAGAGTAGAGCTTTAAGCGTTACGCTGCCTAGCACCACTAAGCCTACCGTTGTCACGTTGAAAGGCCCCCAAGACCAAAGGGTTTCGCCGCCACCTCGGAACAACGTCCCTAACAGAACGACGCCAACAAAGGCAAACTCAACAATAATTCGCTTCAGCAGCACTGACAGCGTCACGCGACTTACCCGAATAACGCCCAGTACACCCAAACTATAAATCGCCCAAGTCCACCAACGGCTGTTTGGAGTTAAAGCGATCGCAAATACAATGAGCAGCGTACACAGCAGACGAGTCTGGGGCGTTAGCGAGTGCCAGGGAGTCAGTTGTTTGCTATCAATATCGAGATGAAATGCCCCAACGTGTAGCAGCATCTACATAATGTCCTAACTAATCGAGTCGTTCATCTGAAGGCGCTGAAGACAACGAGGCATCGCTCTCTCTCGACGAGGACTCAGAACCCCGAACCACCAGTTTGCCAATGGCCAGCGCTAAGCCAAATGTCGCTAGGGTGCCGATGAGTCCTGCTAAGGGAGTTGCAACCGCTTGGGGGACACCTTTGAGAGCATACTCATTAAACACTTGTGCAAACGGCAACTGGCGTGCTGGTGTATCTTTAGACGCCTTATGGCCAAACTTCAAATCTTGCGAGACGCGGTCTAAGCCATCGGGGTTTGAACTGGCAAAGGGAGAGAGGAAAATGGCAATCAGCAATGCTACACCTAAGCCAGCAATGATAAAAGCACGATTGCGATCGCGTGAGAGGTTTTCACTCATATAATTTCTTTCCTATCTAATGAGATAGAAACCATTAACGTTGGATTAGCGGACGAGCATCCGATGATTTGCGCTTACGGGGTGGGTCGTAGAGCAAATCGGGTCGAGTTCGCCAGATAAAACTGACAGTGACTACCGTAATGACGGCTTCGCCAATTCCAATCAGCAAGTGCCAAAATGCCATTGCCGATATTGCCACCTCAAAGGGTACGGTTCCGGATAAAGCCAGTTGTACGGCACACAGCATGGAAGCAGCAAAAACACTAGTCCAGGCAGCAACCGCCGTACCCGTTGCAATGCCCCTCCAGGTATCGCGACCGAATACCTGACGAATGGCTCGGTAGAGATAGTAACCGCAGAATGTACCAATCAGTCCCATGTTCGTGATGTTGGCTCCCAGCACGGTAATGCCGCCATCCTGAAACACCACGGCTTGGACGATAAACACGACAGCCATCACTAGAGAACCCGCCCAAGGCCCCAATAGGACTCCCGCTAGCGCTCCACCCAACAGATGACCGGATGTGCCGCCAGGAATCGGGAAATTAATCATTTGTGCCGCAAAGATAAACGCAGCACAAACTCCCATCAAGGGGACAGCTCGTTCCTGGTATTCTGCCTGCGCCCGCTTCAGAGATAGCGAAATTAGCGCGATCGCGATCGCCCATGTTGCTAGACTGACGGGTAGGTTCAAAAAGCCGTCTGGAATATGCATGGCTAACTGCGGCTGTATCATCCAGTGCAGCAAGCTGTAGGATGAAATGCTCGGCAGCGCGACTGTAACCATGATGAAAAGCTGTCCTTTGCAGTCAAATTTTTGAGAACGTGTAACCCTCTAATGAAACCTGCCCTTTCTCAAAAATGCAATGCGCTAGGGGTGTATTTCCTCTAAATTTTAGAATTTTCTAACAAATTCGGCGATTTTTAAGATTACCTCTCTAGATAGATGTCTCTAAGGCAAATAATTTACGCAAGAGCTGATTGAGA
>DATNPC010000270.1:0-8474 GCA_036703375.1 Allocoleopsis sp. | reverse complement strand
GGCTGTTCTGGCAATCCAAAACGGATTGGGGACTGCCCCGAAATAAGCAAGTCCAACGGCTTTCCTTCCTTGGAACCTTATGCCTCCTATCTTCTGCCCTCCTGCACTAGTGACTGACCAGTTTTGCCCTCAATTCCCCTTTAATCCGATTGAGAATGGAAGTTTCATCGAGTGAAGAGAGAATGCGGTTGACAACAGCTTTTGGGCCATCGGGGCCCCAAGATGCACCATTCGCCAAATACATCTTCGCAATCTGTCCGATCGCATACGACGAAACACCAGCAACGCCTGCCTGGGTAATTGCCACAGATACATAAGGTGCGAGAGATACTCCACCGGTGACTGGTGCAGAAAGACCTAATAAACTTTTAAGGGAACTCAACCCCAGCGTAACCAAAAGTTCGCTAGCACCCAGTCCTCCCATACTAATTGCAATATTTTTCAGCAATCCCACAGCCCCTTGTTGCGTCATGGGAAGTCCGTAGAGACGAGATAAGGTGACAATCATCACGACATCGATCGCAGTTGCAGTAACGAGATCGATGACAGTTACAGGATTAAGCGCGATCGCAACAGCTTTGGTCATCACGGCTTTCCAGATGATGTCATCGGCACTCTCCTCCCGAATCTTCATTTTTCGGTTGACGAGTTGCTCGTTCACTTCACCGGCATACAACATCGTATTGAGGGCAACCAGCGATTTCCCTTCCCGATGCAAAATCTCTAGGATTTTTAGCTTCAAGTCTTCAATCTGAGGTTTTCCAGTCCGGCGCTGTACGCTGATGCTGCCATCGGGACGGCGTAGTGCTTGTGTCACTAAGGGCGAGGCGGCAACCATGACAATTTCATCGGGTGAAAGGAGCTGTTTAACCCGTTCATCCCGAATTTTGCGGTAAATTGCCATGCGATCGGCATCCGGGTATTGGTCGATTTTGTTGAGTACCAGCAGCATCGGTTTGCCAATGTCTCGCAAGCGAGAAAGCGCTTCGTACTCGACCTTGGTCATGTCACCGGCGATGATAAATAGAAGCAAGTCGGCTTGTTTGGCAACGCTCAGCGCGATCGCTTCGCGAGTTTCGCCATCGACTTCATCGATTCCCGGTGTATCCACCAGCTGAATCTGGGACTTTCCTACACTGGGCAAGGCAACTCGCAGGATATCTTGATGTCCATCCCCGATGCTTTCCGTACTCACCTGCCAGTTTGCGCCCTGACTAATGCGGGTAACACCATGCAGCGCGCCTGTTTCAAATATTTGTTGACCGAGTAAAGCATTAAGAATGGAAGATTTACCCCGTCCCACCATGCCAAAGGCAGCAATTTGCACGCAGCTATGGTCTAGCTTATCTAGCAGGTTGGATAAATCCTCAATTTCTGACTCTAAACCTGCTTTTTCTCGTGGTGTCAGGTCAAGTTTGGTGACCAAACTGCGGAGCGCATCTTGTGCTTGTTTGTAGTTCAGTTCTGCCTGAATTTCATCAAAGCTCCAAATCGCGCGATCGAGTTCGCGATCTAAACCCACATAATTGGGGGAGTTAGGCTCAGGCAATGAATCTATCAAATTGAACCTCCTGCAACTGAACTAGTTGAGAGCGACTGGTTGTTAAGGCCAGTGACTTCTACTTCGATCCTATTCAAGAAAATCAGCAAAAAAATTTACACATCACCCGGATTCAGTCCTAGAGGTCTGTAAGGTATGGGTAGTTCTTCCCAGCAAGGAACTGAAACTATGATGCGGCTCGCTTAACTGCTATGACCGCAGGGACACTAAGAAGGTAGAGGGCAGAAGGCAGGAAAGCTTGTAGAGTAAACTTTTTAACCTTTTTGAACTGGAGAGTTATTTCTGCCACGCTGCGCTGAGCGAGTTCAAGACTTAGGACAAAACATTAGAACACCATGAAGACACTAAGATTAGAACGCCCTATTTCAGAGCATTCAACTGTAGTGGCTAGTGATATCCTCCTACGCTTCCGCTATGCAGGTGAGCGCCATTGTAGGAATCTGCTTCGGGGTTAGACCTTTTTACTTTTGACTACTATCATCGCCCTAGCAAAATTTTTGTCTTCGCCTCGGAAATCAAAGCTCTCTTCTGTCTAGCAGAAGTACAGAGAATAAAACAATGAAAACCAAAAAGCCTTACAGCAAACCCAAACTAACCATTCACGGTGATGTCAAGGAAATTACGTTCGGCTTTAGAACTGGCAATCAGGATGTGCCGTTGGGTGGTGGTGGGGGCTTTTTACCCTCGTAGCTCTATTTCCCTAACTGAGTGACTAGATGAACTAGTTCTGGCAAAATCAACTGTTGGACGGCAAGTTTGACGGCAGCTGTAGAGCCAGGAATGGAGAAAACCAGCTTCGAGCGATAGACACCAGCAACGGCCCGCGAAGCGATCGCTCTCGATCCGATTTCCTGGTAGCTTAAGACACGAAAGATTTCCCCAAATCCTGGTAAAGTTTTGTCGAGCAGGCTCTCTAAGGCATCGTAGGTGGTATCTCGCGGCGCAATCCCGGTGCCGCCGTTAAAGATAACAGCATCAACGTCAGATCGCTGACCCAACTCGGCTAGTTGCGCCTGAATCTGTGCTGGTTCATCTTTGAGAATCTGGTAAACGCTAACCCGATGACCCGCCTCAAGGAGCAATTGCTCAATCAACTGACCGCTGCGATCGGTTTCGCGCGATCGCGTATCGCTCACAGTAATGACCGCACAATTGACCTTGAGCGAACGTTGGTCAGGATGAGGTGAGTAAACCATATTCTCTAAAGCGTTGCGATCGCGTTGTGTAGCAAGCTAAACGACAAAATTGCCTTATTCAGATTTAGTGAAGCCCAAACCATTCTCTTGGGCATATCGTTCCATAAAGCGCATGAAACGATCCCATTCTCCTTTAGATTTCATCAGGATAATTGCTTCCAATGCCGTAGGCTGACCGTTGACAAACTTACCTTTGACCTCTCGCGTCACGATCTCACCCTCTTCATCCAGCAAATACATGCCAGTAATGTCTTCAGTGCTACCCGTGTCAAGTGCCTTAGGATTTTCAAAATAGAATGTTGCAGTACCTTGACCCCCGTCACGAGAACGAGTCAAGCGCACATCAGGAACCACGTCTTCATTAATCCCTCTAGAAAATTGAATTTTAGCCATGATGGGTTTAGTTAAGTTTTTTTGCAGGTTCTCATACTATATTCTCATTAGATGTAGTGCTTAGGAACAAGTACTTAGCTATTCAAACAGTGACCAGTGACCAGTAGAGATTCAACTCATCCCCCGAAAAGTACGGGTGCTTCCCGTCGATTTCCTTGTGAAGATTCTTACTTCTGTTACGGTTCACTCCTAACCGACCGGTCACTGGTCACTGGTCACTGTTCACTGCTCACTGTTCACTGTTCACTGTTCACTGCTCACTGCTCACTGCTCACTCAACGCTGTTGAAACAAGAGACTGCTGTAGTGGCAAAATTGAGAGAACTGATACACACTTAGGACATTTCCGCTAGTTTCGAGCAGTCCTTGCACAAATAGTAAACCAAGATCGATGGGTAAGCAGCGAGCGTTTTCTGGAGTTCAACCAACTGGCAATCTTCATTTAGGCAACTATCTGGGAGCAATTCGCAACTGGGTAGAAGGGCAAAGCCGTTACGAAAATTTCTTTTGCGTGGTCGATTTACATGCGATCACCGCACCTCACAATCCTGCAACGTTGGCATCGGACACCTACACTATCGCCGCTCTGTATTTGGCTTGTGGGATTGATTTGGAGCACTCCACGATCTTTGTCCAATCCCATGTTGCCGCTCACAGCGAACTGACATGGTTGTTTAACTGCTTTACGCCCATCAACTGGCTCACCGACATGATTCAGTTTAAGGAAAAGGCAGTCAGGCAAGGGGAAAATGTCAATACGGGCTTGCTAGACTACCCGGTGCTAATGGCGGCTGATATTCTACTCTATCAAGCAGATATCGTGCCGGTTGGGGAAGACCAAAAGCAGCATTTGGAGCTGACGCGCGATATCGCCGATCGCATAAATTTCCAATTTGCTAAAGACAAAGACCCGATTTTGAAGGTACCAGAACCTTTGATTCGCAAGGAAGGGGCGCGGGTGATGAGCCTGACGGATGGCACGAAGAAAATGTCCAAGTCTGACCCTTCAGACTTAAGTCGGCTTAATTTACTGGATTCGCCCGATGAGATTCAAAAGAAAATCAAGCGTTGTAAAACTGACCCGATTAAAGGTTTAACGTTTGACGATCCAGAACGCCCGGAGTGTAACAATTTGCTCACTCTCTACATGCTGCTGTCCGGGAAGAAAAAAGAAGATGTAGCAGAGGAATGCCGAGAGATGGGCTGGGGTCAGTTCAAGCCGTTACTGGCAGAAACAGCAGTAGAAGCACTCAAGCCGATTCAACAAAAGTATCGCGCTGTAATGGATGATAAGGGCTACTTAGAGTCTGTGTTGCGAGACGGTCGTCAAAAAGCCGAAGCGATCGCAAACGAAACCCTAATTAAAGTCAAATCTGCCCTGGGCTATTCATTGCCTCTATGAAGTTTCAGACAAGAGGGTTGTAAACAGACCTCAGCTAAGCTCAAAATTCAATACTAAAAACTTGGCAGAAATTTATGGGCGATTTTATCAAAAACCTAGATATCGGGGCAGACATCCAGTTAGTTGCCGAGCACGATCGCTCTACCTCCGATCGCGCTAATGCAACTGCCCCTAAGCAACGTTCGTTTCGCACCGCTGTCGAGTCGGGTGAATTTTTAGTGACGGCTGAGGTTTGCCCGCCGAAGGGAGGTGACGCCTCCCACATGATTAAAATGGCACAAGCGCTCAAAGGTCGAGTTCATGCGGTTAATATTACCGATGGCAGTCGAGCCGTCCTGCGGATGAGTTCTTTAGCCGCTTCTGCCATTTTGTTGCAGCACGGAATCGAGCCAGTATGCCAAATGGCCTGTCGCGATCGCAACCGCCTTGCTTTGCAAGCTGACTTGATGGGCGCTCATGCTTTGGGAATCCGTAACGTCCTCGCGCTAACAGGGGACCCCCTCAAAGCTGGCGATCATCCTGATGCCAAAAGTGTCTTTGAGCTGGAATCCGTGCGCTTACTACAACTGATTGGCAAACTCAATCAGGGTTTAGATGCGAATGATAAGCCACTTACCGATGGAGTCACCGACTTATTTGCTGGTGCTGCCGTTGACCCCCAACTCAAAAGTTGGTCTGGTTTACAACGTCGGTTCGAGCGTAAATTGGAGGCGGGAGCCCAGTTTTTCCAAAGCCAGTTGATTAGTGATTTCGATCGGCTGGCAATGTTTATGGACAAAATTGCGGCTGGCACGAATAAGCCGATTTTAGCGGGAATATTTCTGCTGAAATCCGCAAAGAATGCCCAGTTTATTAATAAGTTCGTGCCAGGTGTTGATATCCCTCAGACGATTATCGATCGCTTAGCTGCTGCTGATGACCCGTTATATGAGGGGATGAAAATCGCAGCCGAGCAAGTTCAGCTAGCACGAGAACTCTGTCATGGCGTTCACATAATGGCAGTCAAGCGAGAAGACTTGATTCCCAAGATTTTGGATCTGGCGGGAGTTCAATCGGTGAAAAAGTAACAACGAACCATAGATTGGTCACTAAGGCAAGAAGGTAGAAGGCAGGAGGCAAAAGGTAGAAAGCAAGCAAAAAAGCTTGTATAGTAAGCTTTTTAATGTTTTTTAACTGGATAGCTATTTCTGCCGCGCTGCACTAGTCAATCGGAGATTGGTCGAGAGGCAAAACCAATAACCGACTGATGACGAAGAAGCGATAACTGGGGGCGAAAGACTGATGCAAAATACCGTAGATACCCGAATTTGTGAAGTCACCGTGTATGCCGATCGGGCACTGGTGACACGTCGGGGTATCGTGCAGCTGACGGGTGAACAACAAGACGTCACTATCGCCCCACTTCCAGTAACCCTCTTGAGCGAATCAGTTCGAGCTAGAAGTACGGGTACGGTACCCGTGCGCTTGTTGGGGGTGCGTACCCAGCGATGGCACACCACACCGGTGAGCAATTTAGAGGTTGCTCGGTTAACCCAAGAGATTGAATCCCTCGAAGAACGAAAACGCCAGGGGCAAGATTTACTAGCACTACTCCATCTCCAACGCAATTTTGTCAAAAGCCTGAGCAATCAATACTTGGAACGTTTGACCAAATTCCAGAATCCCGAACCGCTCGATCTCACTCAAATTCGAGAATTGATGGAATTTGTCGGGCAACAGTATAGTGAATTTTCAACTGCGATCGCTTCAGTTGATAAAGAGCAAAAACAGCTCGACAAGCAATTACAGGCACTCATCGAGCAGTTACAGCAGCTTTCCACACCCCATTCCAGCGAAAGTGTCAGCATTATCGTTACTCTAGAGCCATCAGCAGCCGGTGAATTCGAGCTAGAGGTATCCTACATTGTCACACCAGCGAGTTGGGTGCCGCTTTATGACTTGCGATTGAGTACAACGAACCAACACATCAACGTCAGCTATTTAGCAGAAGTCAAGCAAAACAGCGGTGAGGATTGGCTGGGCGTTGCCCTTACCCTTTCTACCTGTCAACCCGGACTAGGGGTAGGAACACTGCCACCCAAATTAACTCCTTGGTACATCAATGCACAACGCCCTAGCTATCCAGGTTTAACGAGAAGTCATACGTCTCAGGCTCCTACTCTAGCTTCTGGTTCTTTGTTTGCAACAATGCCTTATCCTGGTATGACGCCTGTACCCGATGCCGCAAGGGAGCTAGAGTTAGAACTACTTAACACAGCCCAAGTTGACACGACGCAAGTTTCCCCACCAGGGGGCAGCGTGACCTTTGCGGTGAGGAGTGCTACCACGATCGAGAGCAATGGTGTACCTCATAAAACCATCGTTTTCAATGAAGATTATCCTTGTCGCGCTGAGTATATTGCCATACCGCGCCTGGTTAGCTCAGCTTACCTGCAAAGTGCGATCGCAAATCCCTTGACGGGAATTACTCTACTCCCCGGTAAAGCTAATATCTTTCGCGATAACACCTTTGTTGGCACCATCGAGTTAGAGAACATCGCCCCCGGTCAAGAATTTACGCTCAACTTAGGCATTGACGAAGGCGTGAAAATCGAGCGAGATTTGGTAGAGCGTCAGGTAGACAATAAACTCATTGGCAACCAATGTCGAACGACCTATGGGTACCGACTCATCATTACCAACTTACGCGAACAGCAAGTCGAACTCAAGCTTACAGAGCAATTACCCGTCAGTCGCAACGAGCAAATTATAGTCCGTCTTACTAGCTCTAGTCCCCAAGTCCAGAGCAGTGAGCTAGGAACGCTGGAATGGTCGTTCACCCTGCCGCCTCGAACTCAGCACGAAGTGTATTATCAGTTTACAGTGGAGCATCCACCTGAGCTCACTGTTGTTGGTCTAGATATCTAGAAGTGACCGAAAATAATGGGATTCAAGCCCCGTCCTTCTAGGACGGCTTTATTCATGATATATTTAGCTGCCGTAGGAGTTGTTCCACGTCAAATGAGAGTTTTAGAGTTCAAGGTTAAAGGGAAGACAACTCAATTCGTCGCAATAGATGAGGCGATTAGAACTGCTCAATTCGTCCGCAACAAAGTTATCCGCTTTTGGATGGAAACCCTTGGGGTAGGACAGAAAGAGCTGTATCGCTACAACACTAAGCTCAGAGCCGAATTCCCCTTCGTCAACGCCTTGAACTCTCATGCTTGCCAAGTTGCCGTTGAATGGGCGTACTCTGCAATTGCTCGATTCTACGACAATTGCAGAAAGTCGATTCCTGGAAAGAAAGGCTATCCAAAGTTCAAGAAAAACTGTCGCTGTGTTGAGTACAAAACCTCTGGCTGGAAGCTTTCTGAAGATAGACGTTCAATCAATTTTATCGACAAGAAAGGCATTGGCAAGCTCAAACTCAAAGGGACGTGGGACTTGCACTTCTACCAGTTAGACCAGATAAAACGAGTACGGTTGGTGCGTCGGGCTGATGGCTACTACGTTCAATTTCTGATTAGAGTTGAAACGGAAAAAGCAGACATTCAGCCAACAGGTAGGATAGTTGGCTTAGATGTAGGAATCAAGGAATTTTACACAGACAGCAACGGTCATGCCGAAGCTAACCCCAAGTTTTATCGAACAGGTGAGAAACGGCTGAAGTTTAGACAGCGGCGTGTTTCTCGAAAGAAGAAAGGCTCTGCCAACCGCTCCAAAGCCATTAACAGGCTAGGGCGAGTACACCTCACGATAAGTAGGCAGCGTGAAGAACATGCTAAGAGAGTGGCACGTTGCGTAGGCTTCGCCCCCAAAGGTATGTCGTTAATAGCTGGCTAGGATGTGCGAAGGCTTTCAATCCCCTACGGATTGATTTAGGGAATTGGTTCAGGCAACAAGGACAGGCTAGATGCGCTGTCATTGGGCTTTGCCATCAAGAC
>DATNPC010000269.1:0-6568 GCA_036703375.1 Allocoleopsis sp. | reverse complement strand
TCTTGATGTTCGTCCATATGGAGACGCCAAGATTTCCGCAAAAAGCGTAGGTAATTGTGTAGCAAATCTAAGCTTATAGTTGCAGAGCCTTTAGGACTGAATTCATCTCGGAGACATTCTTGCCCTCGCTCAGAAAGCCAGACTTCTTTGACTTTAGTCTCTAGCTCAATCAGACCTCGGTCTGCCAAACGCTGGATAATTTCCCCTCGCTCCGCCGCTGGAACACCCGTCTTCCCAGGACTAATCTTTTCCTTTTCACTAGCCCGAAGCACTTTGAGTTCTTTGTCTGTCACTGGTAACTCAGTTGAGTCTGACTTGAGCAGTGATTTACCTGGAGAAGTAATCTTGAGTTTCGTCACTTCGTAAGAACACTCTACCAAATCGCGATCGCGCAGTTTTCGACAAATCCGTTCTCGATCAGTAGCTGACATTTTAGAATTCGGCGTAATCTTGGATAAAGGTGCCTGATAATCGGGAAAACCCAGCAGTTTCAATAAAAACTTCAGCTCAATTGTCTCCATTTGCCTACCTCACATAATTTGCGACGACAACTTAAAAGCCCCAGAAGTTCCTAAAACTCAACCTGTCGTTATTGTTACGACAGGTTGAAAAAATTACTTCCGGAAATTCACGGAGATTTGCTGTGGCACTCGCTGCAACTACTCAGCGCTCACCTCTGCTACCCTAGCAACTCCTATTTTAGATTAACAAACAACAAGCGACTTCCTGTTCGCGGAGGAATGCCTGCATTCAACTCCTCTTCCGAGTAGCGCCATCCTCTGGTAATGACACTCAGTTCAATATGTCTCTTGTTTTCCAGGCGAAAGAGCGATCGATCCAATTTCTAGAAAGATGCGATCGCATTCTTACTCTAACTTTACATAACCCACTGAGCTTGCCTATTTTAACAGCTTCGTTTTGATAGCTTTGCCGACAGTTCTAGGGACTCCATACAACTTACTAAAGAAAAGATTCCACAAGTAGCCATATTGAGGAAAACACCGAACTAATAGAACATCGGAAATCACATGGAATCTCGGTGGCTTTAAAACGGCGGGTTTATCGATAAACCGAATCTGTTCGGGTTCGGTCATCCAATGACCGATAATCGCATCTTTTTTATAAAATTTAGCCTGAATGAATAAGCCAAGTAATCGGTCAAAACCCGATGATGGTATCCAAGTAATGGCTCCTAAAACTTTTGTAGCTTCGGATAGATCGGGAAGAGCTTGTTTGACTAGTTCGTTTTTCCAAACTCTATTATTAAAGTTCTCAAAATGAATTCCGCGATCGTCAGTTCTTTGGTGAAACGGCAAAATAGCCTGCCGAATATCAAAGGGCTTATCTAAGGGAGCGATCGGGATTTCAAGCAATGCCGTATATCGTTCTTGCCCATCTCTGCGATTTTGACAAACTGATAACTGCTCAATTGGCGGGAGTTCGCTCCATTCCTGCTTGATACGCTCTTCATTCAGGCGATCGATTTTCTCCATGTACAACCTTAAAACCCAGCTTTGCGGAAATCTTTGAAAATACTCGCAAGTTAGCCGGACAATATCGGGATGCACGAAATCATCATCATCTAGGGCGAGAACATAATTTCCAGATGCATTGAGTAAGCCAACGAACCGCTGCATCATTTCGCCTTTGTAGGGACTCGTAATAATTTTTACTCTAGAATCATCTACGGTTCTTATCCGTGTATGCGGATGGTAAACTAGGATAAATTCGGCATCGCCTTGAATTTTTAGTAATTGTTCGAGCCAATATTCAGAGAAATTCCCTCTCGTTGGAGTGACAATAGATAAAGCGATCGCCTGATTCACGTTTGCATTCACAGGTTGCTAGTTGGTGGGTTTTGAATTGGTGGACAGCCTAGGTCAACAGTGTTCAATGAGCCGCGATCGGTGAGCAGTTAGTCACTACCTGAAGCTAACCAATTTCAATTCTAGTTAGAGTTTAGCCAATCCCTAGATTCATACCACGCATAAAATAGCAGCAGTAGCTCCGCCGATCGCGTTCTTTAGCTAGCACCTCTCACGCTTCGGGAAACTATCTCGTGAACATTTTAATGCTCTCCTCTACGTTTCCCTATCCACCCAGTCGTAGTGGAACGGAAATTAGAACGTTTAACTTGCTCAACTATTTGCAAGCACGTCATTCCATAACTCTGGTAACGCAGCGCCATGCTGGGGTAACAGAGGACGATGTGGCAATACTGCGCCAGTATGTAGACGAACTCGTCATCTTTCCCTTACGACAGGACATCCAGGACACCGGAGGTTTAACTCAATGGTTGGGTAAGGGGAAGCGCTTTATCCAATCAATTGCCAAGGGAATACCCCCGAACGTACTGCATCGCTACTCACCGGACATCCAAGCTTACGTGGACGATCGCGTTCAAGCGGGTAAGTGCGATGCGATCGCTTGCGAGCATAGCGTCAATACCATCTACATCCGGCGTTCATTCTCCTCAACCGTGCGAACTGTAGTCAACGTCCATAGTTCGGTTTATGGTGGAACCCTGAAGGATTTGCAGACAGGAGCATCGAAGAACATTCTACGCGATCGCCTTTATCTTTCCCTGTTGTACCGCTACGAGCAAGACTACTGTTCCAAGTGCTCCAGCATTGTCGTGACAACTGAAGACGATAGGCGACAACTGCTCGAATTGAGTCCTCGCGCTCACATCTGCGTGATTCCCAATGGCGTGGACTTAGAATTATTTCCCTATCGCCGTAGCGATCCGGGCGGCCATCGGTTAATCTTTGTGGGAGCGATGGATTCATCTCATAACATTGATGCTGCTTGTTTCTTTGCGTCGGAAGTCCTCCCCGCCCTCCAGCAGCGTTACCCCGATGCTACATTTAGCATCGTCGGCACTTGTCCGTCACCGGCTGTTTTAGCCCTTGGTGAAAATAAAGGCGTGATTGTCACGGGTCAAGTGCCATCAGTGGTAGAACAGCTACACGCGGCAACAGTGTGTGTGGTTCCCCTCAGAACAGGCTTCGGGATTAAAAATAAAACCCTGGAGGCGATGGCGGCTGGAGTCCCAGTAGTAGGAAGCGATCGCGGCTTGGAAGGATTAGCGGTAGATGGTGCAGGTGTTCCTTTACGAGCATTACGAGCTAATCGGGTAGACGAGTATGTGGAGGCAATCAGTCGCTTGTTTGAAGAGGCTTCTCTGAGGCAGCAACTGTCCCAAAATGCGCGATCGCTTATCGAGCAGGAATACACCTGGGAACGTGCTGGTGCGCTTTACGAACAGGTACTCTTGGGGACTTCCTGCTGAATACCACTGACTTCAGAGATATCCAAAAATAATAGAACTTACGCCAATTTCCTTTTGAGCGACCATGAGTAGGGGCGCACCGACGTGCGCCCTTCCTATATGTGGAGTCCCTGCGTAAGTCCTGAATCAGTTACCCAATCTTGTGGAGCGGGCATCTCGCCCACTATTGTTCAGGGGTGGGCAGGATGCCCACCCCACAAGAGGTAGTTGGATATTTTTTTATTCAAAAACATCCTTCTCCGCGTCCCCGCCAGCATCACAGCGCTTGCGCCCTCAGCCACGCTACAGGCAAGGCCAGAAGCTTCTGAGGCTTAGGCACGAAAGCACGTTTGGTAAAGACATCATACTGATTGCGTTCGATGACATCCAAAATTCCCTGGTAAAGCATCAATGACGCCCACACCGGCCAGCGAGCATCGGCACTGAGGCCTCGGATTCCTTGCTCTGATTGAGTAAAGAACTTACGCGCTCGTTGAATTTGGAAGCACATTAGTTCGCGCCAACGCTCGTCAACTACGCCTTTGAACAAATCCTCTTCGGTGTAGCCAAACAGCGCTAGTTCTTCTAAGGGAAGGTAAATCCGGCCTCGGCGGGCGTCCTCTCCCACATCTCGCAGGATATTGGTCAACTGATTGGCAATCCCTAATGCGATCGCTTCTTCAATCGGTTGCTCGACATTGCGATCGCGATGCCAAGGCGCTTGGCTATTGGACTCAGCGAAACCGAGGACGGGGCTAGTCATTAGCCCTACCGTACCAGCAACCCGATAGCAGTACAGCTTCAGCTCCTCAAATGTCTCGTAACGACTCCGGTACAAATCCATCCGTTGACCAGCGATCATATCCCGAAACGGCTGAATATCCATCGGGTAGCGTTCCAAGGTATCGACCAAGGCGACATCGAGGTCGTCCATTGGCTCCCCGGCAAAGACGGATTCTAGCTGTTTTTCCCACCGATCCAATGTTTCTGGTGTCGTTAAGCGAGATTGGGGCCCATCCACCAGTTCGTCCGTTCGGCGACACCAGACGTATATTGCCCAAATTGCTCGACGTTTTTCCTCGGGCATTAATAGCGTACCGAGATAAAACGTCTTAGCGTAATTTGCCGTAATTTGGCGGCACAGTTCGTATGCTTCCGACCGGGAGGCCAGCGTTCTCATGCGCAGAGAGTTAGACACTTGGAGCATTTGTAGCAGGCGACAAGCTAGGGGCTAAGGACTAGAGAGTTGAGATTTAGGAAATAGACGCCAATTGAGCATCGGATTCCTGAGGACTAACACCTGACTCCTGACTCCTCGCAATTGCCTGCGCTGTCAGCTTACCAGAAAGTACAGCACCCTCCATACTCGCCAAGAAACGTTGCATTGTGTAATCGCCAGCTAAGAAGAAGTTGGCAATTGGCGTATCTTGGGACGGACGGTACTGTTGACGTCCCGGCGTTGCCTTGTAGACCGAACGAGGAGTCTTAACAATGTGGTATTTCAGCAGTTTAGCTGGATTTGCGCTACCAAAGTGCATGGGGAAGAGTTTTTTCAACTCTTCCATCGTGGCATCCACAATTTCTTGGTCGGATTTGCTAATCCAATCCTTGGCTGGGGCTAGCACGAGTTCTAGCATTGAGCGATCGGGATTGGCATACGCTTCGCAGGTATTGCTCATATCAGCATAGACGCTGAGAAGAGGCGATCGCGAAAAGAGCAGATGGTCGATATCCGTCAGCTTGCGGTCAAACCACAGGTGCAAGTTGATCACTGGTACACCCTCCAAACCATCCAGCTTCTTGAAGAAATCCATCTTCCGCCACGGTTCGGGGAGCATCACCTTCAAGGGGTCAACCGGCATTGCTGACACGTACAAATCTGCCGTAAGGACTTCATCCGCTGCACCATTCAAGCCGCGAATCAAGAATCCTTTCACCGTACCATCCGGATTGAGCAAAAATTCTTTAATCGGTGCATTCAATCGCACCTCACCCCCTCGTGCGGTGACGTAATCTACGATGGGTTGGCACAATCGCTCGGTAGGAGCGCCATCCAAGAAGGCCATCTTCGACCCGTTCTTTTCTTGGAGGAAGGCTCTGAGAGCTGTCAGCAATACGACAGCTGAGATTTCATCCGGGTTGATGAAGTTCAGCGATTTGGATGCCGCGATAAAAATGTCTTGCTGTACGTCATCGCTCACGCCTTGTCGCTTCAGCCATTGGGAAAAGGTGTACTTATCCGTGTCTTCGACATACTTTTGCCCTCGGAGCATCGCTGGCACTAAGCCCTTGGCTAGCTGGATTTTCTCGCCCCACGTCAGCATGTCATTATTGCGTAAAATCCCGACAACCGCATTGAACGGTGCGGGAATATTGGGCAGGTCAAATCGGGAGTAAGTACCGGGTTTTTCTGGCTGGTTGAAGATCATCGAGTGTTCTTTCCAGTGCAGTCGGTCTTCAATGCCCAACTCCTTAAATAGCTGTAGCGTATTAGGGTAGGCACCAAAGAAGATGTGCAGACCAGTTTCGTACCAGTCTCCGTCCTCGTCTTTCCATGCGGCAACTTTGCCGCCTAAAACGTCTCGGCGTTCTAAGACAATCGGGGTATGACCCGCATCAGAAAGGTATTTGGCGCAGGATAGACCTGCTAGACCTGCTCCAGCGATCGCAACTCGCATGTGATGGTAATACTCTTAGTTAGGTGCTTAATTTTTGTTCTCTGGGTCTCATTATAGTTTGCATTCTGTTACATTTCGCAGCTAACCCAGAGGAATCTCTAAATTTCCATACTTTCTGCCATCGGCTAGCAAAATTTGTAGCCTACGCTTCTCAATCAGTCACTCGTATTGCACTGGAAGGAAGATTTATGAGCCAAGACAACCTCGACCGACCCTCTCCTCTAAGCGATGACGATTTTGCTCTAGCTAGAGAGCTAACTGCCGTTAGGGAACAGCGGCAACGCCTCTACGATAAACTCGACAGTTCTCTCAAGGCGTTATTTAGCTATTGCGAATGGAGAATTACTATCTACGAGAGTGGTTTAGCTGAACTCGTGGTCGTTTGCCCAAGCCTGACCGTATACAGACGACTGTACAAGCGAGCTGAAGCGATTCACAATCGCTTTCAAGATACGGTAGTGGTTAAACATACCCGCGTTCAGCTGTCCTTCCCTAAATCCCTATCAGCATTTTACGAGCATGAAATTTCTTGGGAAGGTGAGCAGTGAGCAGTGAGCAGTGAGCAGTGAGCAGTGGCCAGTGAACAGTGAGCGGTGAGTAATGGCTGATGAGGGGGATG
>DATNPC010000268.1:0-4613 GCA_036703375.1 Allocoleopsis sp. | reverse complement strand
GTCTTGATGGCAAAGCCCAATGACAGCGCATCTAGCCTGTCCTTGTTGCCTGAACCAATTCCCTAAATCAATCCGTAGGGGATTGAAAGCCTTCGCACATCCTAGCCAGCTATTAACGACATACCTTTGGGGGCGAAGCCTTTCATCCCCTAATAACTATATGCCAGAGACCTGAATCCTTACCTAGCGGAGATAGTAAAAATCCCGAGCTTATACACTTCAAAAGGACCAATTTTTGATAATAACCGTCTTGATAGTTATGCTTCTTACGAAACTCGTTATGCTTCTTACCAAACTCAGGGAGAAATTGCTTTCATAGGGCTATTAAACCGTGAGTTCTCAGAAGTATTAATTCAACGAGGAGGTTTTGAGCAAGCATTTCGTATGAGTATACAAACATTGCTCAACTCACAATACATTAGCTGGGCAAACTTACATAGGATTGACAGGTTTCTAGAAAAACTAACTCCAAAAATTATCACTGTCTGGGATATCAACACAAAGCAGGAGTTTGCGTTACTAGCGAGGCAACTAGCAGACCACCAAAGGTCAGGAGATTAACGTTGCTGTACTCGATACGGCATCCTACCTGTCGTAGCGATTGGTAACGAAAATCACGGCAACAGCAGTTCCCCCGGTAATACTTACAACGCCTTCTCAGTCGGTGCAGTCGAACAGATGGAATCAGGTCGTGTTGATGTCACCTTCTTCAGTAGTGGTGCCAGCCTTGTTTTCCCAGGGAAAGAACCTAACGGTTTGGTAATCAAACCTGATGTTGTTGCTCCTGGTGCCCAGGTATACTCCTGTATTCCACCTACAAAACTCCCCAGCGGAACCTTTGAGTACAACTTTATGGACGGCACCTCTATGGCAACTCCTCATGTGGCAGGGGTCACTGCTCTACTAATGGCAGCAAAGCCAACCGCACCTGTAACCGATATCATAAGGGTACTGAAAGAAACAGCCACCCATCCGGGTGGTGCAACTCTCCGCCCCGATAATCGTTGGGGACATGGTCTGATTCAACCAGTTGAGGCATTAAAAGCCCTCAGCTAAACGCAAGGGGGATAAGCACGATGCATGAGCAAGATGCACCCAATCAAAACAAGATTAGCCCTGAGTTCGCAACTCGGTTAACTCATATTGAACCTCAACAAAAAGTCCGCGTCATCGTCTTACTGCAAGTTCAAAATGCTGAAAACAGCATAGAAAAACGTCCGTCGCGTGGTGAACGTCAAGCTGCAATAAAAGCAGTGCGTGAGTCAGCAGAGCAAGCTTTAGAAAATATTGGTGGAATCATCCAACGCTTTGATGGGCAGCAGCTCGCTGAACATCCTAACTTATTGGGTTCTATTCCAGTTGAAATTACAGCCGCTGGGGTCAATGCCTTGGCTGAATCTGATGCAGTCAAGGCTGTGATTGAAGATCAAGCCATTTTCTCAGAACACTTAAATAATTCTCTTGAGGCCAACGCGATCGACTTGTTTACTATCCTGTGACTAGCTATAAATCGACTTTTGCAAGAGACGTTCATGAGCGTAGCCGCTCACACTCCAGCATGAAAGGAGACTTTCAAAACAGGTCGTCTAATATCCACCTCTTATTGAGAGGCTTGGAAGGAGCGAGAGATTGCGGCAACAATGGGGTCAAATTTAGGCTGTAGCGATTTGTCGTAGTGAATTGAGAGAGTCAATACATCACCTTGATGGAGCATGGTTTTGTTATAAAAGACCCGATTATTTTCGTAACCAGAAATCACAAACCAGTTATCTGCAATTCGCTTGTAAGTGACGGTCTGATTAGGCTGATTTAACTCCTCGCGATAGAGACTTTGAATATTTTTGTTGAAAACATTGTGACTCCCAAAAACTTTCATAATGATTCTGCGATCGGGAGACGTGAAGGTTCTACCGTCATCGTTTTCGGGTGCCGGTTGTTTGACCAGAATATTAGTGGGATAGAGCAGGGAGTAGTTGAAGCGACTATTATAATATCGTTCGTAGTTAAGGTTCTCTGCGCTGGGAATTTCGAGAACTTGTGCAATAGGGCTAGCGGCTAATACTACTCTTGGATTTAAAATAGTTGAATTTCCGGTAATTGCAATTTGACTGCTACTAAAAACACCAATAGTTAAATAAAGCCACCGAAAGTAAGTAGAGAACTCGTTCATCAGAATTGTTACCAACCCCCATCATGCCACTTATCCAATTTATATCCGATGGATGGGTAGATGCACAGTGATTCCAGGGTTAACTATGGCTGCAACACATTAGCAGGAAACTGCCCTTGCACATTACCAGCGGGTGCATACTGACAAACCACATAGAAGGCGTTATACAGCTTACCGTTAATTGTTTTAGTACCTTTGGCAGCACCACAGCCCACTTGGGTACTACTCTTCCACACCACCTGGGTAAAATGCCCAGTACTTACAGAAAACCCAGGTTTGGCATAGTCATATTTTGAAACTTCGTTATACCAGGCCTCGATCGCGTTATTGGCAAGAGTATCTGCGGCAATAGAGGCCGCCGTGGTATAGGAGGCGTATAGATTTTCTCCGTTACCAGTGGAACTGTGTGCTAATTTTCCACTAGAAGCTATCTGCTCTGCCCAAGTTTGAGCCGTACTGTTGAGGGAGTCACTGAGCTTCAGAGCAGGGCTATGATGAGTGGTGCGGTAGCTATTTTGCTTAGACAGAGCGCTACTGCGTAAAGTTGCTAAGTCAATAGCTGTCTGCCCATGAGCAGGACTACTGCTAAGTATTCCCAAGGGGATAATAGTTGCTAACCCGACCAAAGTCAGCCCGATCGATTGTTGCTGATTCACGTTGGATATTTAATATTGAGTTATTGATGGAAGTATATCCATCTAGCAATGCTAAAGCGATGAGACTTTAACAAAAATTAAGTATGAATGGAAAACCCCTGACACTATTGTCGTGTCAGGGGACATCGTGTTCAAAGAATTCCTTATCTAGAGTAGTTCTCTAATGTGTCGCTACTGTGGCGCTTCTGTGACAACTGTTCAACTATTTTTCTAAATGAAATTACTCGATCGGGAGATAATTGGTTCCTGTTTGAAGGGTGCAAACAGGAAAGAGCGATCGCATTCTACTACTCAAGTAATCGGCGGATAGCGTTTAAACAAATCATCTCCTGGAATTACGATCGACGAGAACACGTAGGCTTTACTTTTCAAATATCTTGGGTCGCTCTTGATGATTTTCATAAACTCTCGATGACCGTCCTTCGTTCGGCCCACTAAGCATCCGGCACTCCAACGACCGATATCGTCTTGAGGAGAATCGCCTCCCCAGTGTTGATTGACACCAAACTGACCCGTGTCAATGCGATCGCCAGTTCTCATGCCATCCTTGTTTAAATCTCGGTACACTGTAACAGGTCCACCCAATTGGACTAAGGCTTCGTGGCTGTTCAAGTGCGTTCCTACGATCCACGCCTTATACTGTCCAAACTTGATTCTAGCCGCTCCGTTAATATTCATCGGGTTCATCGTATAGTACCGTCCTGGTTCTGTTGTCGCTTCCCATTTCCCGATGATTTTGGGAACGCCATCAAAAAACTCAATCACCATCCGGGTATCGTTCCACGCGTTGAATGCATCATCATTCAATCGTCCATCCGGATACATGCCTTCCACATAAATAATGTTCTTTTCCCCAACTCCCCGGTCAATTTGGTACCCCTCCTCTTGACAATAAGCAATAATGCCCTCGGCGAGGGGAAGGGGTTTAGCAGCAGGTGGGGCTGGTGGTTGTACGGGTGTAATGGCTGGCGTGGGAAGTTGTACAGGTGCAGGAGGTGCTGCACCCATTGGCACCGTCATCCCCATCCCCACTGGCGGAGTAATCATTCCTGTTACCCCGTTAGCGCTGCCATCTCGCCACCGACGAGCAAATTCAGCCAAAACTTGAGGAGAGAGTTGCTGTTGCAGCCATGCGATCGCAGCCTCTTGATGAGGTAGCCTTTGATAATACCGAAAGACATCCAGGATTTGCAGCGTCACTGGCTGTTGAACGGTAGTGGTTGCAACGGCAACCGACCCTGTTGGATAACTGATAGATGCATGCTCTGCGTTGGGCGTTACCGTAGCATGAGCAATACTTCCATCTAACATTTGTAACGATGGTGGTACGCCAGAATCTAGCAACCCTTTGTAATAGAAATACCAAAGAATCGCGACTGCCCCGGCTTGCTCGGATTTCGCATTCGGGTCAAACCTGCTATCTGCCGTATACTTACCTTGATGGGGGCCAGAGCCAAAATGATTGGTTCCGTTCCACAGATATTCAGAATTGATTCCGCGCATCGCGTAGCCGAACCCATTCCAGTACTCAAATCTCCAAATCCATGCCGCAATGGATCGATCTTGAGCGGTGTCGAAGGTCTTCCAACGCAAGGCGTCTACTGCGCTTTCAATAAAAGTATAAGTTGCGCCATAAGCTGGTGCAGCCATGGGACGGCCAGCAGGTTCGTGGACAGTACGAGCAGTAAGCGGATCGCCGTTATGGAGATGGGCTTCCCTAAAACCTGATTCTCGGTAGTGAAGAATACCGACAAACCACCAGGGTACTGTCGTCTGACTTTCTATGG
>DATNPC010000267.1:0-4642 GCA_036703375.1 Allocoleopsis sp. | reverse complement strand
ACAGCACCAGTCTACGAGCTATTTGCTAATCCCCAACACCCCTATACCCAAGGATTGCTCAACTGTCGCCCTCGTCCAGATCGACGACTCAAACGCCTGCCCACTGTTGCTGATTTTATGGAAGTGACTACGAATGCAACCGGTGAAATCGAAATTCGTGCCAAAACCCAGAGTCAAGAAGAAAGAAACCTGTTGTTAGCTGAAGTAACCAGTCGTGAAGTGGAAGAGCGCTACCAACGCCTGCAACAGCAACTACCTTTACTATCAGTTCGCCACCTGAGCAAAGAATTCCCCATACAAACTGGATTTTTTGGCAAGAAAACCAGTTTTAAAGCGGTTAATGATGTCAGTTTCGAGGTGTATCCCGGTGAAACGTTGGGCTTAGTGGGAGAATCGGGTTGCGGCAAAACGACATTAAGTCGCTGTCTTCTACGCCTGATTGAACCGACGGCTGGGGAGATTATTTTTGATGGGGATTCGGTTTTAGAACTGGATGCCAGACGGTTGCGTGCCTTGCGTCGCTACCTGCAAATTATCTTCCAAAATCCCTATGGTTCGCTGGATGCGAGACAAACGATTGGAGATGCGTTAATCGAACCGATGGACATCCATCGCCTCGGCGCGTCTGGTGCGGAACGCAGACAACGCGCGATCGCATTATTGGAACGAGTTGGACTCGATGCTAGCGCGATGAATCGCATGCCCCACGAGTTTTCTGGAGGCCAGCGACAGCGAATTTGTATTGCGCGTACTCTAGCTTGTGAACCCCGGTTTATTATTTGCGATGAGTCGGTTTCAGCGCTAGATGTTTCGGTCCAAGCGCAGGTGCTCAATTTACTGAAGGATTTGCAGCAAGAGTTTGACTTGACTTATATCTTTATTTCCCATGACTTAAGTGTAGTCAAGTTCGTCAGCGATCGCATTATGGTGATGAATCAAGGACGACTTGAAGAAATTGGCACGGCTGATTCTATCTATACCAACCCCCAACGAGACTATACCCGTCAGTTGCTCGCCGCAATTCCGGATACAAACTTAGAGGCGTAGGAATGCGATCGCCAAATAAGCAGAGGCAACCGAGAACACCAATTCAGTATTAAGAACCTAACCCCCCAACTCCCTTTCCTTGAATGCTGTAGGGGCGAAGCATTTGGGCGATAGCAAGAAGACAAAAACCAAGGTTTTTCTTCCCAAATGCTTCGCCCTTCCACGCGATCGCTATTCATCCAGAAATTTGACACAATCCTGCCATAATTTCTGAAAGTCTTGTGTCACTTCTTCTTGTAAACCCTCTTTAATCACTTTATCGATTTTGACGCCTACGCGATCGCGAATAAATGTATCTAGAAATTTTATTTTTATATTGTAGTTGGTTGCTGCACTGTCGCACACTTTTTTAACATTATTCATAAACCCTACAGATTCCTGGGTTGGCTTCTGTCCTTGAGCGGTTTTTATCCGATTCATAAAAACAGCAACTTTTGGAAAAGGATAAGGGGATACTCGGATTTTTAAAAACTTTAAAAATGTCCCCAATCCTTTTGTCGCAAAGTAATCGGGAGTAACGGGAATCACAATTAGGTCGCAGCAGGATAAGACGCTGTAGGAAAGAGGGGTAATTGCATTCGGACAATCAAAAATCAGATAATCATACTTGGGTAATTCAGACGAGCTGTTGATTTTATGAATTAAAATTTGCATAAAATCTTTGATTCGTTCTCGACTGGGTCGCTCGAAGTCTAACCAGTAGAGTTCATCCACTGAAGGGATGAAATGGAACTGAGGAGAAATTGGATAAGTAAAATCTGTTCCTACCGAAAAGTCAAACTTATGGGGCGATTGGTAAAAACTAGATAGCGCATGAAAGAGGGTGTGGCGATGCTGAAACGCCTTTTCATGCCAACGCCAAAACTGCTCGTGTAAGCGCCCAGTTGATTCATCAAGTGCAATCACTTGAGTCAAAGACATTTGGGCATCAATGTCAAACATCAACACCGATAAATTGGAGTTGAAGGTTGACGTGAGGACATTGCCAAGACACCAAGTCGTTGTGGTTTTTCCTACCCCACCTTTTAAATTAATAATGGCGATCGATTGAGGACGCTTAGTTGGCATCTCAGCTTTTTTCCCTACCACGGAAATTGATTATCCATGTTGATTTTAGTGGCGATTCGGATATCTGTTGCATGGAGTCCGAGAAAATTAAAACAGTGACCAGTGAACAGTGACCAGTGAACAGTGACCAGTGACCAGTGAACAGTGACCAGTGAACAGTGAACAGTGAACAGTGACCAGTGAACAGTGAACAGTGACCAGGTTTCACACTCCGGATGCGAGACCCCGCGTGAAATCTACCATGTAACGATTGTGGGTCTCCTTCCTCTCACTCTCATACTGGTCACTGGCTACTGGTAACTGCTCGCTGTAAAAGATGAACGGGCTAAGGGACTTTGACTGAATTCTCCCCCTTTCTAAGCTACCGTGTACACACAAGTCTTTTCTGTTGGTGTTTGGGGTTGAAAAGCCCCCTAAATCCCCCAATTCTGGGGGACTTTAAGATTCTGGTTCCCCCCAAAGTTGGGGGGTTAGGGGGGCGAAATGCAGTATTTTGAAGTTGAACAAGAGATGTGTGTACACCGTAGCCTTTCCAAGGAGGGCTGGGGGGGATCGAACACTTTGAAAACATGCCCTAGGGATGAAGGCAACTTGGGGTGAAACGGCGTTCCAGACCTCACTTTATTAGCCACCCTTGGGCGAGTAACAACCTCATTCTAGGGATAGACTATCCTGTCGCGAAGACTTCCCTCTAATGATTGAGCGTTATTCCCTCTTCCGAATGACCCTCATTAATTTTAGAATTTTTAACCTATTATTAATAGAATTTTCGCACCTCCTCAACCAATTTTTTATTATCAGCGGACGCATCGAAAAGAAGTTAAGCCTTTGGCTGAATCGCTTAAGCCTTATTCGTTTTTTGAAGTTTTTTTAACAGTTTGCTTAAAAATTATGTGCATTACAGGTTCCTTGGCAGATTTTTCTTTACCAGAAATCCTTTACTTTATCGAGAAAGGGCATAAAACTGGCGTAGTGACGCTTTTAGGCAAACCCACGTCCGAGGCTGGTTTGCGATCGCATTTTTACATCTGGGTGCATCAGGGCTGCCTAGTCGCAGCAGCTAAACGCCTAGACGAGCGAGGGTTAGTCAAGCTGATTCATCAGCACCAGTGGGCTAGTCCTCGCGTTGTGACTAAACTCGCTCAGTTATGTCCGAACGATCTCCCGTTGGGTTTGCATTTAACAAATCAAGGTGTCCTACGCTCCTCTCACCTCAAACAACTCTTTTTCGTTCAGGTATCGCAACCCGTCTGTGCCTCATTACAACTCAGGGAGGGTGAATTTAGTTTTGAGCAAAACCTGTCTTTACCGATGCGAGAAATGACTGGCTTGCGCTTGTCCGCAGGTATTCCGGTGCTGTCTCGTTCTCTCAAAGAGACAAAGAATTTGAATTTAGGCAACTGGAAACCTAATTTCACAGCTACTACTACTGCCACAAAATCAGCGGATTCAGGTAAAGTTGACAAGTCTTCGAGGGGAACGTCTATTCCGGGAAATCGATTAGCTTCTGTATTTGCCTAATTCCCCAGCTATCATCTAGCAAGCTTCTCTAATCGCTTGATTTGTGACGGCTAATGAAATTTTTGCTCTTCTCTAGCTTATTTTTCACCGTTTCTGCACAGTTGTGTGCTTGTTTGAGAATTTCCTGAGAGTGGTCTAATTGCACCTCTATGACCTTTTGGTATGCCTCTACTGCCTGGACGTGCTCTTGTACGGCCTGCTGATGTTCCCGGTGAGCCTGATACTGCCCGTCTGGTAACTGAGCGTATGTCTCGACGGCCTTGCCGCGTTCCTCGATCGCTTTGCCGTACTCCTCGATTAGCTTTCCTTGCTCCTCGATAAATTGCCGTTTCTGCTCATCGGGGATTTCCGCTCCATGCTTTTGCACGACTTTCCCATACTTTTGTATCTCTTGGCCATGCTTTTGGTCTTGTCGTCCATGGTCTTGTGTAGAGTTAGACATGATTAATCGATCTTCCTTTGTTTATAGTGTTTCCCTATCTCACTTTTAATGACTTGCAAGTTCACGCTCAATGTGGCTCTGAGGCGAACTCGCTCCTCGCGCTGAGCCTTCATCTTCGCAGATAGATCTTGGAGAGTACCGTACCGCTCCCGTAAGTTATTCAACTGAACCTGAAGCTGCTCGCACTCAACCTGAATCTGATTGAGCTTCGTCATTGCTGTCGGGTGCAATTGAATCGGTGAGGGTTTTTGTCTTTGCTCTAGCTCGGAGGATTCGACGGGAGCGCCATAAATAGCACTCAGCAGTTGGGCAACAACATGGGTTGCAGATTCGCCGCTAGCCAAAAGGATTTGGGCTAATTCTTTAGACTGAGCCAGAGTGAGAGGCTTCAAGCTCGATGCCGTCCAGTATTCATAGTACATTTGCTGCAACTCTTGGTTCATCAGATCCAACTGGTAGTCTGTATCTCTCAACTCTTGCCCTAACTCGTGCAGTTGCTGCGCCTGATGCTCTAGGTAAAGCTTTTGACTCTCGATTGTCTCTTGCAAAAATTCTATTTGTTCC
>DATNPC010000266.1:0-5139 GCA_036703375.1 Allocoleopsis sp. | reverse complement strand
GCTATGCTGAGTTCTCAAACCATTTACCAACTGAAACACCAATGGCTTTCTGATTGCTTGATCGAAGAGCTCAAACATCCGTCTATTCGTATCCAGCTTGTTTGACCCTACTCTACATCTAGCGTCTTTGCGTAAGTCCTGTGAGCCTTCCCTGCAACAGCTACAACAGGCAGGCTATAACCTTTGGACTTGGGTTCTAAATGCCAAAGACTATGGAGTTCCTCAGAATCGAAAACGGGTCTTTATCGGAGGAATTCTTCACCACACCTCTCCCCGGTTGCCAGCGGCAGCATCTCAAGTCGTTACCGTTAGGGACGCGATCGGTGACTTAACATTTCTATCAGAAGAAGCCTTTCCCCAACTCTTCGATACTGATGAATTACAACTAGATGAGAAGCAACCAACTCTGGAAGCCCAGCCTTCCGAGTACGTACTCAAGCTCGAACAGGTATTCCCACCACCGCCCACAACTAATCCTCACCTACTTACAGGCTGTTGCTTCACCCGTCACACCCCCTCAGTAATTCAACGATTCGAGGCTACCGCACCGGGAACGACAGAGCCAGAGAGCCGTTTGTACCGCCTTAAGTGGGATGGAGTTGCCCGAACCTTGAGAGCAGGAACGGGAAGCGACAAGGGACGGCACACCGCTGCACGTCCGATTCACCCTACCAAAGCTAGAGTACTCACAGTCCGCGAAGCGGCTCGCCTGTCCTCTTTCCCGGACTGGTTCCGCTTTCATCGTCGAATTTGGCGGGGCATGAGACAAGTTGGGAATGCCGTGCCACCCCTGTTGGCGCTGGCGGTGGGGGAAACCATTTATCAATGTTTGGTACAACTAGAGGGTGCAACAGCAATGGAGACAGCGACTTTAACTGGCGCGATTGCCTCTGGCACTGCGCCTTGCGCGATCGCCGACATATCGCCCACTCAAAAGCTTGCTCCAGGTGAGCATCAACTAGACCCCAAACTCCTCAAACCCCACCCGCGCAATGCTTCTCTCTATGGCGAGGATGAAAGTGTAGATGACTTGGTGGAATTGATTGGCAACTCCAACTGGCTCAAGCCGCTAGTAATTACTCCTGACTTTATCATTATTAGCGGTCATCGGCGCTGGAAAGCTGCTCTCAAGTTAGGTTGGTTGAGCATCCCCGTGGTTGTTAGGGAGTTCAAGGACGCTATTGCTGAGCTAGAAGCGCTGCTGCTGGAGAATGCTAGCAGGGAAAAAACGATCGAGCAGAAGGTGCGGGAAGCTGCTTTATGGAAGGAAATCGAGCAGGAAAGTGCAAAACTTCGACAGGGAACCCGTCGAGACATCCAGGAAAATTTTCCTGGAAGTTGCGAGCCGTTCGGGCAGTCTCGCGAGCGTGTGGCACAGCGAGTGGGGTTGGGTTCGGGGAAAACCTACCAGAAAGCCGCTAAAGTGGTTGAGGAGATTGATAAATCCGTTTCGAGCGGACGACTTGCTCGTGCTAAAGCATTACGAAGTGTTTTGAATCACCAGAGTGTAGACGGGGCGTTCAAGCTGAGCGAAAAACCCGTTGCAGAGAGCGACCCGATTTTAGAATTAATTGCTAGTGGAGAGGTTCGCACGAGCAAGCAAGCCCAGTCGTTACTAAAGAAGCAGCAACGGTTAAAAGAGCGATCGCTCCTTTATCCTCCTACTCCAGAAAACGAGCATGACTTGTCCAACTCGCTTTCACATCATCTTACGCTAGAGCCAGGGGGACTTGTAGAGATTTACGCGCCAGAACTTTCCGACTGGCATCAGCGCTATGCTCGTATAGAATCAGTGGGTGAGAAGGGGTGTAAGGTGTGGAAGCGAAATGTTCAGACGATGGAGATGGAACTACGCAGCTTTCCCCATGCTGATTTGACTCCTTTTCCCTTGGAGGAAGTGCCGGAACTTCTGGAAATCAATTCGCGGATAAAGGCATTGTACCAAACAGGAGGTCTAGACCCGTTTGACCGATACATTTTACAGTCGCTAGAGCGTTGCGTGAATTTGACTCCAACTGAACGGGAATATCTCAACCAAATTGAGTTGAAATATCAGCAAGGACAACAATCAACCCAGAATGGAACAGGGAATGGGGAACGGGAAACAGTGAGGAGCGAAGCGTTCCCCGTTCCCTCGTTAAACCCGTCAGTACCTGACGTTACCCCCCTACAGGAGCACTCAATACCTGTTAGTTCTCCTCATGAATATCGAATCGAAACCTTTGAGTTTCCTCTACCTCCAACACTCAACGAGATGATTCGCACAGCTAGAGGCGGCTGGCAAGCTTCAGCTAAAGAAAAGCGGGAGTGGACAGAATTAATTGCCTCTTACTGTAAGGGAGCGTATCAGTTTAAAGGAAAGATTTGGCTGGAGTATGTATGGCGGGTGAAGAATTTAGCTCGCGACAATAACAACATTGCTGCCGCAACTAAGTACATTGATGATGGCTTAGTTGAAGCTGGAGTGATTGCGGATGATTCACTCAAATATATCCAATCACCAGTTTGCCACTGGTACGTTCAAAGTAGTGAAGATACAGCCACTGTCAGGGTAGCCAACGTGCCTATTTACAACGGAGAGCCATTAACAATAATTGGTGGCTCAAGCGAGTTCCTTTCTGCTGTTTCAACTCAAGTGCAATTATCTACAGCACTGCGGAATGTGGCACCAGTAAGGCTATCTAGCCCAAGTCAAACAGTAGAGAATCCTCAAGAGCTGCTTTTATCAGAATCGAACTCTATGTCCTACGCTCGATAAAACTAGATGATCGATCGGGATAAGATGAGTGCGATCTGCGCTGACGCTCCTAACGTCGCTACCGCTTCGCTATCGCAGCAGCGCTAGGCTTACGCCTCGCTTCGCTAACGCTATCGCTAGCAAGAAATGGATACGTGCTAGTAAACTATGGCAACCGACCCCCTCCACCTGCCCCCGTTTGACTTAGACGATGCCTCAACGCTCAACGTCATCATTGACACGCCCAAGGGCAGCCGTAACAAATTTGAGTGGGATAAGAGGCACGGGTTGTACAAGTTGGGTGGTGTACTGGCAGCAGGCGCATTTTTCCCATACGACTTTGGTTTTGTGCCCTCGACTCTAGCCGACGATGGCGACGCTATCGATGTGCTGGTACTGATGGAAGAGCCTGCTTTCGTCGGTTGCCTTGTCCCGTCGCGGCTCATCGGCGGATTTAGTGCTGTTCAAACCGAGGAGGGTAAGACTGATCGCAATGACCGCTTGCTCGCCGTTGCCGCCAACTCCCGCAACCAGCGTGACGTGATTTCGCTCGACGACCTGAATCAGAACCTCATCCACGAGATTGAACACTTCTTCGTGTCGTACAACGCGGCTAAGGGCAAAACGTTCGAGCCACAAGGCCGCTTCGGACCGGAGCAAGCCCGCCAACTGGTTGTTGAGGCGGCCCAGCGTTTTCGCGAGTGCTAGCAAGTAGTCAGGTTAATAAAAATCGCTGAGGCAGTTTAGGCAGCGTAATAGAAACGTTCGTGGATTACTTTGCCATCTTTCCATCTCTGTACGGAAACTTGATCGTGCGTAACTTTGCCCCATTCAGAATGGGTATAATCGACAAACCACTCGGAAATAATCACATCTTCGCCATAAGCAACCGCTTTCAGTTGTGCTGCACGAAATTCAGTCACTTTAGAAAAGAACTCCAATTCTCTAGCGCGATTGGCGGCTTTCCCCACAGTGGCAGGCGTTTCATTTTCCTGCATCACTACATCCTCGCCATAGTATTTTTCAAAGGCTTCCATCGCTTTACCTTGTAAAACTAGGCTCTTGATATCTTCAAAGTTGGCTTTCAGGTCTGTCGCTGTAATCATGATTTTTTCCTATTTGTTAGCTCAACGTTGTCAGGTGAGAAACTTGATTTGGCTCACTACATTCATCATGTTTCATTCCTTATGGTTTGAGAAGATAGCAAAATGGAATATGACTTATTCCGTTTGAGAATCAATTTCCATGTCAGACCTGATCGCCTGCATCAAGAGTTTTGTGCGAACCGTAGAAACGGGCAGTTTCTCCGCCGTCGCTAGAGAGATGGGTACCACTCAACCCACGATTAGCAAACAGATTGCTGCACTGGAAGATTATCTGGACGTGCAATTACTAGTGCGATCGACGCGCCAAGTGAGTTTGACGGATGAAGGAATGCGCTTTTATGAGCGTTGCCAATCGGTTCTCGAAGCACTATCTGAAGCTGAGTCTAGTGTGGGAAAGCGGCAGAACCCTTCTGGACTATTACGGCTCAATTGCTCGGTTGCGTTTGGACAGATGCAGGTACTCCCCCGCCTGAAACGGTTTCTCGATCGCTATCGGGATATCAAGATTGACCTGACGATGTCTGACCATTTTGTCGATTTAGTTGGAGAGGGCATCGATCTAGCAATCAGAATTGGCAAGTTTGTCGATCCCAACGTAATTTCACAGCCGCTTGGCACATTCCGATTTGTCGCCGTCGCGTCAGCAGCCTATTTGGAGCAGTTTGGTGAGCCACAAGTACCAGCCGACCTTTTGCACCATAACTGCATTGTTTATACCAAGCAGTCTACAGGTAATGAATGGCATTTTCGAGGCACGACGGTAACGGTAAATGGAAATCTGCAAGTCAATAACTCGATGGCGCTTCGTGAAGCCGTGTTGGCAAACATTGGCATTGGCACATCCCCAATCTGGTCGTTTAGTGATGAACTCCAAAATCAATCGGTCAAAGTCATCCTGAAAGAATACGAACCTGACCCAATACCGATTCAGGTGGTTTACCGTCGAGGGCGCTTTCAGTCGGCGAAGGTAAAATGCTTTATTGACTTTCTCAGTGATGAGTTTAAGGCTGGGCTGTCTTGTAATTAAGCTAACTGAAAGCATAATGCAGTCAAGGTTTCTCCCCAGTAATAAAATCAGCGAAAATTTTGCGATCGCACTTAAACCGAACTTCTCAAATCCTCCAATCGTGATGTGAGAGGAAAGTGCCCAAAGCGCCTACATTCAACTGACTTATTTAACCCATAAAAACACGATTTCAGGAGCTTTATTTCCATCCGCTAAGAAGAGCGATCGCGATCAAATCTGATTAACCACAAGCCCAACCAAAAGCAACCTGGGTTTTGTGCGTGTGGCAT
>DATNPC010000265.1:0-8253 GCA_036703375.1 Allocoleopsis sp. | reverse complement strand
GGGTGAATCAATACCTTGGGGTTCTAGGTTAGACATGAATGAGAGCAAGGAAGCAATCAAATCGATCAGAACAAAGGCAGGATAACCAATTTGACCAACGGTTACAGAAATGACACCAAGTTCACCATAGCCATCGAAACTAAAGCCCGTCAAAATATGATGCAAATCGTGAGTTTTGCGAATGCGATGAGTGATGTAATCGGTATCTGATTGAATATCGCGAATTCGGTAGAACTGTGGGGCATAATTCATGGCTTTTAAGACTCGGGCATAAGTCCAACCCAGAGAGCCAACTGGCAATTGTAATAATGCCTCTAGATCGAATTCTGGTCCCATATAGCGCTCTTCTAACAATCGCGCTGAATCTGGGTTTTGGCGCACAGCTTGCACACATTTTTGCATCTGAACGCTGTCAGACAACACATCTTCAATGTCGAAAACATTGTTCGTTTCAACTTTGACACCAGCGACCATATCGACCAGAGACAGAAGCTTGTCAACATTCTCAGGAGTTGCTAGTTCATTGATGTATTTGAATCCCATGATAGTCTCCTTGGGGTCTCTTGTTTTTGTCTATAGCTGCATCCTAATGCGGACACACAGGCGAGGAATAGAGGCTTTTCTTGACATAAGTCAAATTTGACAAAGATCAAAATTTTTGCCCTGAATTGTGGTGGCGTTTTCGATTGCGATATCGAGCACGAATACGGCTTAGGGTTTCTTGGGTAACACCTAAATAAGAAGCGAGATGCCCCAATTTGACTCGATCAACTAGATCGGGATAACGCTGCATGAAATCGTCATAACGCTCGGAAGCGGTTTGCGCTTTCATTAAAAACGTATGTTCTTCTAACTCGACATAATAATGCTCAATCAATACACGTCCAATGCGATTCCAATCTGGATCGTTGTCATACAAATATTGCAATCCCTCGTAAGTTGTCACAAGAAATTTGCAATCTGAAACACAACTAATCGTTTCCTTACTGGGTTTTGTTAAGAAAAAACTATAGGGAGAACAAGCAAAATCTCCTTCAAAGACAAATCTTGAAGTAATTTCCTTGCCCTCAAGACAATAATATTGCCGTACAATACCTTCAACTATAAAATACAGATGATTGCAGATTTCACCTGTGTTTAGGATTAATGAATCCTTGGGAGACTCCTGATATCTAAAAAAACTGCGGGCGTTTTCTTGTTGTTGCTTGCTAAGGATAACAACTCGATCTAAAACTTGAAACAGCTTTTTATATGGGGTAGTTTCTTGCTGCATATACTTTGTTGGTAAGAAATCAGGTTGTGTTGATCGCACGAGAATCTTCCTCCTAATCATTCTGCTAACAGCATTTTCTCAACCGTTCTAAAGTTTGAATTGACCAAGGACTAAAGTTACTTGCTTTTATACTTTCTGTCCAGATTCTGCAAGACCTGATAACTCAAAGCGTTGGCTGTAATCTTCCAAGCGCTCTTTTAACCGTGTGACCTCTTTCACTAATAACTGGAATTCGGTCGCATATTGATCTGGAGCCTGATGTTGCCTGATAGAGTCTGTTGTCTGTTCAGTTACAACAGTATTGTGAAGTGCGTAATCATCTGATTCCAATGACAAATGAAATGCATCAAAGAAGATTATGAGTGTACGTTTGTCTACTGGAGAACTGGAATTGAGTATTTTGCTGACAGTGCGGGGAGATAAAGCTGATTGTCCAGCCAAAATTTCAAAGGTGTAGCGGTTGCCATAGCGATCGCATAATACTCCAGCCTGCATGAGTTTTTGCCATCCTTGTTGGGTGAGAACAAGCCCACGACTACGGCTTCTCTTTGAAGAGAGTGATTGAGCGCGATTTAACAGCATCAAGGAGTTTAGTAAAGTGGATGAATTTGAAGGCAAGCTCATGTACATAACCTCAATCACTAATGATTTTCAACATTTCGATGAGTTAGCTCAGACTTAAGCAATTTCGGTAGTTTTGTTTTTGAGTGATTCGTTCATGATAAATTCCTCCATTAATGATGAGTAATAGCAGAGCCAACCAACCATTCCAACGATCGCGGCTGAAAATTCAATTCCCGTCTTGCTTTGGCATTCGATACACCACGCATCTGAGTGCCGTAATAGATCGCATCCGCCCCCCCGATTTGCAGCGCCTCCTCAAGCGATACCTGGGGCGGTGGTGCCGCATTCAGCCAGCGAGCATAGACAGGCAGCCACTCTCGCACCTTCAAGGGCTGATTATCGGCAATCAAATAAATCCCAGGCTTGCCTCGCTCTGCAGCGGCTACGGTGGCGATTGCCGCATCTTCGATGTGCAACCACGACCATACGCCTTCACCCTTGCCCACGATCGGGAACTGTTGCTGTCGAACCTGATTTGCCACATCGCCATCGGGTGCAAACCAGGTGCCAGGTCCGTAAAAGAAGCCATAGCGCAGAACAATTCCTTCCAGAACAGGGGCTTCCAGTAAACGGCGTTCTAGCTCGATCGCAACACGAGCATCGGCGGCAACCGCTGGTGACGCATCTAAAGCAAGCGGTGTGTCTTCGTCTGCCAGACCAGACCCCGGAACTGCCCAGAAGGCGATCGATTGCCGCAGAAAACGCCGTACTCCAGCGGCTTGGGCGGCTGCCAACACATTCGCACCTCCTTCTAACCGGATGCGGGTGTTGCACTCGGCTGCTGCCGTCATTGATGCACGAGTGTAGGTTTTAGGATAGGCGGTGAGTTGCTCAATCACGACTTCGGGTTGAGCCTGCACGATCGCGGCTTTAACAGCATCCGTATCAAATACATCGGCGATCCCAGGTTTCACCCCCTGATCTGCCAATCGCTGCGCTTTCTCAGAAGAACGGGTTAGTGCGGTAATCTCATGTCCTTGAGCCAGTAATTGAGTCAGCAATGGACGCCCGATCTCCCCTGTTGCCCCTGCGACAAACACTTTCATTGATCTACTCCTGCTTGAATTCAATGGCACTCAAGGTTCTTGGAAGCATTTATGTCAATACAGCCTTGATTGCATCCGTGTCGATATAAGACTGCTTAACCAGTTCCACATCGAATAGCCTTATCATTCTGGCTAAGCTCTGTTTAGACCAGTCAAGATTAGAAGTTAAGCTTCAACTTAAGCAACTTCTAATCTTGACTGGTATATACCTTCAGTAGGGCGCAGACTTGAGTAAGGGAATTTTACTCAGCCTTCGACGGCCCCTAATGCTAAAAGTGCTGCTCGCTGCGCGGGAGGTAATCCCTGAGCACCCCGAATATTCATGCCTTCGTAGAGGCGATCGGCTCTTAGGGTTTTCAGGCACTCACCCGTTTTCACATTCCACAGCTTAATCGTCTCATCCTGACTTGCACTGGCAAGTATTTGACCATCTTCACTAAAGCTAACCGAAGACACCCAACCCGTGTGACCTTGCAGTCGTTTGATACAAGTGCCTGATTGCACATCCCACAGGCGTACCTTTTGATCGTGACCACCACTAGCAAACCATTGACCATCAGAACAGAAAGCAACAGACCAGATCCAACCTACGTGGTCTTGTAAGTTTTTTAGACACCTGCCCGATCGCACATCCCATAAACGAATTCCCTGATCATCCCCGCCGCTAATCAACCAACGACCGTCAGGACTGAAGGCAAGGGATCGTACACCGCCGGTATGTCCCTGTAACACCTTGAGGCAACTGCCATCCTGTACATTCCAGAATCGAATCGACAGATCATTACTGCAACTTGCCAGAATCTTGCCGTCGGGGCTAAACACGACCGACCAAACCCAATCCGTGTGCTCCTGCAAGACCTTAAAACAGATCCCTGTAGAAACATCCCACAGACGAATCGAGGTATCAAAGCTACTACTTGCTAAAATCTCCCTCTCTTGAGTTTCTCCATTGTCCATCAGAGGGCTAAAGCTGAGCGATCGCACACCACTGGCATGTCCCCGCAATACCTTCAGACAGGTTCCATCGGTCGCGTCCCATAGGCGAATGTGCGTATCGTTACTACTACTTGCCAACAGTTGACGATGGGAACTAAACGCCACTGATCGCACCCAATTACCATGTCCCGGCAACCTGTTCGAGCACGTTCCATTCCGCCAATTCCACAGCCGCACTGATCCATCATAACTACCACTCGCCAGCGTCTCACCATCAGGACTAAAGCTGGCTGCCCAAAGTCCACCGGGATGTCCCTGTAAAACCTTGAGACAGGTACCATCCCGCCCATTCCAAAGTCGCATAGAGAAATCTAAGCTGGCACTTGCTAGCATCAGGTCATCCCTCATTTCAGGGTTAAAGGCGACGGCACGAACCCCACTGGTGTGTCCCTGTAACACTTTAAGGCAGGTGCCATTGGTAATATTCCACAGGCGGATTGAGCCATCATTGCTGCCGCTGGCTAAGATTTGTCCATCCGGGCTGAAACTGACTGACCAGACCCAATCGGTATGCCCCTTCAGGCTGTAGAGGCAAACTTGCCGCTGGACATCCCATACTCGAATCGAGCCATCGTTACCACCACTGGCAAGACGTTGACCATCGGGACTAAAGGCGATCGCCCAAACTCCACCTGAATCATCCGGTAGGATCGTGTCGCAGGTGCCCTGCCAGACATCCCAAAGCCGAATGGTCTGATCCTGACTCCCACTTGCCAGGGTGCGACCGTCAGGACTGAAACAAATTGAATGAATCGCGCCGCTGTGCGCTTGTAATACCCTCAGGCACTTCCCACTGTCCACATCCCAGAGGCGAATGGTCTGATCTTCACTGCCAGTTGCCAGCAGTTGAACAGGTTCCGATGACTGACTGGCTGACTCCTTGCAAAAGGTGACGGACCAGATCGCATCCGTATGCCCTTGTAAGGTGTGAAGACAGCGACGATTCTGAACGTCCCACAATTGAACCAACCCATCACTACTGCCACTACCCAGGAGTTGATCATCCGAGCTAAAGGCAATTGACCATGCCCATCCTGTCTGACCTTGCAACGTCAGAACGGGTTCACCATTTGCTAACCAGACGCGGATCTCACCATCGACATCACCTGTTGCTAATAGACCGTTTGGACTGAAAGCGAGCGATAACAGACTATTGAGGTTCTCGGCAAATAGAGACGTTGCCAGATCTGCGTTGCGAAAGTTGACCCCTGCCAAATTAGTCTGGCGCAAATCCGCCTGCCATACGGTTAACTCCGAAAAGTCCCAGCCTCTTAAATCGGCTTGCAGATGCACCAGCAAATTGAGGAGGTTACCAGCGATATAGTTTGATTGATGTAGTGTTTGTTGCTGTTGGCATTCCAACATTCCTTTCAACTGCTGCTCAATCACTTGAATGGTGTCAAATCGAATCTTTAACTGTTCTACAATTGGTACAATAATCAATCGCTTTTGTATCTCCCGCACATAATCTTTTCCCCGTGCTTTGATCAAGGCATGGTGTTTAAGCCGATTAGGTGTTTGCGTGAATAGTTCTGCGATCGCATTCTCTACAAGTTGATTCGTCGTATATTCTAGAACTACGGGTTGAAGAAAAAATCGTTCACCTTCTTTTTCAAGCAGCGATCGCCGGAGCAATGATTGAATGGCATTCGGTAGTTTCTGCTGAGATAGAATCGTCAAAATATCGTCATTTAGCTCAGACAGCGACATGGGTTCGCGGTTAATGGCCAGCCAGAAGATCATCTCCTGCTCCACCTCCGACAAGCGATCGAACTGTCGTTGGAGTAAATCTCGAATATCTTCAAAGACCGCTAAGCCCTGTTGCGTATAGTTGAGAACTTCAACAATCCTGCCATTAAACAGTTCTTGCGTCGCAGCGGCTACCATCTTGAGTGCCAGAGGGTTGCCGCCATAGTGAGTCACTAATCGTTCCCATTCGGCGGCTGTCCCTGCAAACGTCCCTTTGTACCGAAATAGATCCCGTCCAGCTTCTATGTCCAACCCGCTTAATAGCAAAGTTCGAGTCGATCGCTCCCTACCTTCTAACGGTCCAATTTCTCTGGGCTTTTCACGACTGGTCAGGAGTAAGCAACTTTGATGAGAGGTTTCCCCAATCTGCCTGAAGAGTTGCCCGTAGTCTTCGTATCCCGTGCGATACCGTCCGCCAAACTGCCCGCTATTCAGAATGGTTTCAGCATTGTCCAGAATTAGCAAACAGCGACAGCCGCGTAATCCGTCCATGAGCGTTCGCAACTTTCCATCCAGACTGGCGGGTAGGGCAACGTCTTTCCCCTGGGCGCGTAATAGGAGCGGGAGAATGCTTTCCAACCACTCCTCCAGAATGGGTGCATTTTGCAGCGATCGCCACACCACTACCTCAAACTCCGCTTGAATCTGCTGCACCAATTGAGCTGCCAAAGAACTTTTGCCAATCCCGCCAATCCCCAACAGCAGCACGAGGCGACACTGTTCTTCTAATACCCACTGCTGGAGCTGTACCAATTCGTCCCGGCGTCCACAGAAGGTAGAGGTATCCAGTGCGATCCCTGTCTCTGACTGGGATGGCTGGATGTTAGGGGGCTGGAGCGAGCCATCCTGGCGGTTTGCTACAACGTCTTCAACGTCAGCCACGGGTCGGGTGTAGTCATTCTTGCTTAATTCCAACCCAAAGCCACGGAATGCCCACTGCAAGGATTGTTTATCTACGGGATCTGAGCGTCCCAGCACTCTGGCGATCGTATTGAGTGACAAGCCCATGCGTTCACTCAGTTCTTCCAAGGTAAAGCAATCGCCAGCGTTCTCGCTAGACTCTGCTTGAGCTTTTGCAGTTTGAAACCTAATCCATCCCTGTCCTGTAAGGACAACACCTCGGTAGCGTTTCGCCTTTGGTTGGAGCATCAGAGTTACCTAAAATAGGGAGGATTAACCTTTTCCGTGATGCCATCCACGGCAGCTTATTAGACGATGACTTTTATTGAGTTGGCAAAAATCTTTGACGAGCGAAAGCTGACAATCTTGACGTTATTATACTAGAGCTGTTGGGAAATAAGAGATAATAACGAGCAGCCACCTGTGCTCTACCATGTTGAATTTAGAACGCATTTTCCAACAGGATCGTCTGCTACGAGCAATGAAAGGACTCAATCTCAAAGCTTTTGAGTCTCTCGTGCCAAGTTTTGCACAAGTTTACGAGCACAGCCGAGTTAATCCAGACATCGAGCGCAAACGAGCCGTTGGCGGAGGGCGAAAAGCAACGTTACGCACCCCTCGTGAAAAGCTGTTTTACATCCTGTTGTACTGCAAATGCTATCCCACCTTTGATTTGCTGAGTGTCTTGTTTGGCTTTGACCGTTCGTTACTTGCTTTTATACTTTCTGTCCAGATTCTGCAAGACTTAGTAACTCAAAGCGTTGGCTGTAATCTTCCAAGCGCTCTTTTAACCGTATGACCTCTTTCACTAATAATTGGAATTCGGTCGCATATTGATCTGGAGCCTGATGTTGCCTGATAGAATCTGTTGTCTGTTCAGTTACAACAGTATTGTGGAGTGCGTAATCATCTGATTCCAATGACAAATGAAACGCATCAAAGAAGATTGTGAGTGTACGTTTGTCTACTGGAGAACTGGAATTGAGTATTTTGCTGACGGTGCGGGGAGATAAAGCTGATTGTCTAGCCAAAATTTCAAAGGTGTAGCGGTTGCCATAGCGATCGCATAATACTCCAGCCTGCATGAGTTTTTGCCATCCTTGTAGTGTCAGGATAACGCCGCGATCGCGGCTACGAGGTCGGCTATTCTTCTGATGTGTCTGTTGCGTGTAATCAAGGTTTGGCGGGCAGGGGATGCGATCGACTTCGGGTATTTGAAACGATACAGAGGATGGTGATGGCATTGGTAATGTAGCAACTGTCATTTGGTTTCCACTCCTTAAAAGTAATAACTGCGAGTTGATAAAGCTGATGGATTATGAATGATTTTCAGCTTCGGAAATTGCAGTCAATAGTGAATCAAATTCAAAAGCGTTTCTATAACAAATACTGTTAATAAATAGGGCAGGTGGATTAGTTATTCCACTCTGGATTCCACTGGTGATGTCTTCATTGATGCGATTGACATACACTTTTCGGCTGATATCTCGAAGAAACTGACTCACATCAAGCCCTAACTTGTCAGCGTATTCTGCTAAGTCTCCATCTCCCATCTCTTGCTGATGCTTCAATAGCATCTCGTGCATCTGCCAAAACTGCCCTTGTGCCCCTGCTGCTTCTGTCGCTGCTGCCGCCTTTTGAGCTTGAGGATGGATTTGAGGTTGA
>DATNPC010000264.1:0-4979 GCA_036703375.1 Allocoleopsis sp. | reverse complement strand
GAGTACAGGATTTGCCCCTTGCGGGTTTTGAGCATTGCTACCAGTTTGAAGAAACTTCAACACGATGGGAACCAAGAAGGGCAACATGGACTGAATTGTCGTCGAGCTCAGCCCAGTTCGGTTTTCGACTTCCTGAACGATTTGCTGAATCTGAGGAGTGTTAAACAGTAACTGGACGGCTTGGCTGCTGGGTTGAGTGCCACCGAACTGATTGACGAAGTCTTGAGTTTGCTCAGTTCCTTCATTAGCTCGCTTGTCTTGCAAAGCGGAGCGAGCGTAGTTTCCCACTACGGATAACGCTGTTTGAATCGTGGAGGGGTCAGTGTTGGAATTATTGCTTAGTTGTTGAACGGTACTGAGAATATCACCCAGTTGATTTGGACTTCCTTGCTGAGACGGATTGTCGATCGCGTTAATGATCTGGTCAAATAAACCCATAATTTTCACTCCGTATCGCTCTAAGTACAGAGTTTATCTTAAAGATTGGATGAACTGAGAATCAGCGACTATGCTGAGAATCCGCCTGAGCCGTAGGCACTGGCGGAGTATGTCAAGTCTCACTCTTTGTCGGGCGTGACCAGGTTCGTTTCATCGGTATCGACGACAAAGACAGCTAGCATCCGCATGGGTTGAGTATCACTGGCATTTGCGCTGACAAGATGATGATTACCAGGTACTTCAAAAAAGTTTTCACCAGCGTGATACACATGCTCCTGCTCGTCATTGATTTTACTACGAATCGCACCCTCCAGGACTGTTGCATAGATGAAAGCCGAGCCTGGATGGGTGTGAGCGGGCGATGAGCCACCTGGCGCATATTCGACTAGCACGCCTTTCATGCTCTTGCCGGGCACATTGGGAAGGGCACGATCGAAGACCAACGTTAACGTTACCTTTTCATCAGACGAGTCATCGGCTGAAGCTGCGCTTACGGGGAGCGCTGTGAATACGAAAAAAGCTGCGAATATGGAGAGTGCGGCGAATGCAACTCTGCGGAGGAATTTAGTGAACATTTGGGTTCTCCCTTGGGAATACAAATTCGTGGATACAAATCTGCCGTATGACACATCGCTCGCCTGTGAGATCCAGCGAGGGGACACAGCGGTATAACTCCCCGCCAGTGCATTTCTAGATTGCTCAGCTTAAATCACAAAGAATTTCTAGTAATCAGATTAGGAGATGCCGAGCGTGGACTGGTGTACCAAGCCCACGCCGTAAGCACAACACCAATCAAAGCTGGGAGAGTGACAGCGGGAAAGTCGCGCAGAATGGTGGATGGAGCAGAAATACCAACTGCAACTTCCCACAGGTGGAAACTGGCATGTGCGATCAGCCACGACGTTGCAGCAGCCCACAGATCGAAGCGGCGCGCTGGTTGGATCGTCCCGATCGCGAAAGCAGCACCGAGGAACATCTGAATCATCCCAATATCGCGGATGAAGTGCTGATTAAAGGAACCCGTGTCGGTCACGCCAGGAACGATGTTATACCACGCCATCGGAGCCTGTCTCACGACATTCCAGGGGCAAACCAGTGGGATCACTTCAGTCAGCTTTAGTCCGGATGGCTCCACGTTAGCTAGCGGCAGTTATGATGCTTTCGTGCGGCTCTGGGATATGCAGCAAGAAACTGGCTCCAAGGATTTGCCAGGACACACAAATTGGCTTTGGGCAGTCGCATTCCATCCGAATGGTCGAATAGTTGCGAGTGGCAGCAACGATCATCGCACTGTACGGCTCTGGGATGTGCGAGATGGCTCCTGCCTCAGAACACTATATGGACATACGGGTTGGGTTTGGGCAGTCGCATTTAGCCCCGATGGTCAGACTCTAGCGAGTGGCAGCAACGATTGCACTGTAAGGCTTTGGGATGTGCGAGATGGCTCCTGCCTCAAAACTCTACAAGGGCATACCTGTTGGGTTTTGTCGGTTGCCTTCAGCCCCGATGGTCAGACTCTAGCGACGAGTAGCATGGACGGCTCAATTCGATTTTGGAACGTGCAAGACGGAACATGTCTGGCAACGTTACGCGACCATACCAACGGTGTTCGCTCCGTTGCGTTCAGCCCCAATGGTCGTATCCTAGCCAGTGGCAGTGACGATCGAACGATTCGGCTCTGGGATGTCCGAGACGGCACCTGCCAAAAAGTCCTGCAAGGGCATACCGATCGAGTCGGTTCAGTTCAGTTTAGTCCGGTTGACGTGAGCCTGCCATCCGGGGCAGGTTCGATTTTGGTCAGTGGGAGTCAGGATGAAACCATTAAACTGTGGAATCCGACAACAGGAGATTGCCTTAAAACGCTGAGAGTCGATTGTCTTTACGAGGGCATGAACATTCAAGGCGCAACTGGACTGACAGCCGCTCAAAGAGACACTCTCAAAACGTTAGGGGCAGTTGAATATTAAGTTTTCTGGTGTGCGATCGCATCTAACAGTGGATGAAAAGCGTTGAGCGATCGCGCTATTTCCTCGTTCACCAGTTGCTCAATCAACTGATCCAAAGAAATTTCGGTAGTCCTAAAGGCAAAATTCCCAAACTATATGAACTCTTGGTTACAGGGAAGTATTGCATGTAGTGTCAGAGTTTCAATGAAGACGCCACCTGGCTGCATCGTTCTAAAATGTGAACTAAAAGCCCAACTGACTCATGCCTCCGTCGCGCTTATTGCTCCTAATTATTGGCATTAGCCTAATTCTGTTGCTAATGCTTTGGCTGATCTATTCCCTAAACCGTCTCTATATCGATATTTCGTTTACGTCTCCCCTGTTAGCCAATGTACTGCTACTGTTACTAATTATTTTGTTGGGGGTATTAATTTTTGCCCTAATCTATTATGGTTGGCAGTTCCAGAGAGCGCAACGGAGGTCGCGCAGGCGTCGCAGAACCCCCAAAATTCCTGTAGAGAAAACTGAGGCAGCGTCAGAAAACTTAAAGGCAGTACGACAACAGGTAACACAGATTCAGGATGAAGTGGCACGACAAGCGTTACTAAGTCGTTCGCGAGAAATTGAATCTATCCTGTCCCGTGGAGAACTCCAAGTCGTCGTGTTCGGTACGGGTTCGGCAGGTAAGACTTCACTCGTCAATGCGCTTGTAGGGCGAATGGTGGGTGACGTGGGTGCCCCGATGGGAACGACGGAGGCAGGAGAAACCTATAGCTTGGAGTTAAAGGGATTAGATCGTCAGCTTTTAATTACCGATACACCAGGAATTTTAGAGGCAGGTGTGGTCGGAACGCAACGAGAGCAATTGGCGCGACAATTGGCGACAGAAGCTGATTTATTATTGTTTGTCGTCGATAATGACTTACGACAGTCGGAATACGAACCCTTGCGCCGCTTAGCGGAGATTGGTAAACGCAGTCTCCTGATTCTGAATAAAACTGACCTTTACACCGATGACGACAAAGAAACAATTTTGGCACGGTTGCGGCAGCGGGTGCGGGGATTTATTGCTGCATCAGATGTAATTGCGATCGCGGCAAACCCCCAACCTGTAAGACTAGACAATGGGGAAACCTTCAAACCCAAATCCCATGTGATGCCCTTAATCCAACGCCTTGCCGATGTCCTGCGGGCAGAAGGAGAAGATTTAGTTGCTGATAATATTTTGCTGCAATCCCAGCGCTTAGGAGAAGAAGCCCGACGCCTCATCGACAACCAGCGCAGGCAACAGGCCGAGAAGGTGGTGGAACGCTTTCAATGGATTGGTGCAGGTGTAATTGCTATAACGCCATTACCCGTTGTGGATTTGCTAGCAGCCGCAGCCGTGAATTCTCAAATGGTGGTTGAAATTGGCAAAATTTATGGCTGCGAACTGAATCTGGAACGAGGGCGGGAACTAGCGCTGTCTCTTGGCAAAACTTTAGTTAGTTTGGGAATTGTCAGGGCTGCGATTGAAGTTCTCGTGACTGCCCTGGAAATGAATGTTGCAACAATGGTAGTCGGAAAAGCAATTCAGGGAGTTACAGCTGCCTATCTGACTCGAATTGCTGGCAAAAGTTTTATTGAGTATTTCCGCAATGACCAGGACTGGGGTGATGGGGGTATTACGGAAGTCGTGCAGCGGCAATATCAACTTAACCGCAAAGATGAGTTTATTAGATCGTTCGTGCAAGATGCGATCGCACGAGTTATTCGACCCATGGAAACCCAAACCGCCGAGCCAGAATCCCCTAACTCATCCGATACTTGGTAACTATTTTCTGATTAGAGAAAATAGGCAATCTAGCTTACTAAATTTTAGTCATTTTACCAATAGACTGAAGCTACAAAAATTCAGATAATAAAAGAGAAAGTAAGTAGATGCAATACCTCTAATTTTGACCCTCTCGTTCTACACTAGCGAGAGGGCTTTTTGTGCTTTCAGCACTAACGCTATTATGACCAATTCTCGCCTTAAAATCCCGTGTTGATTGAGATGTTGTCGTCTACATTGGTCTGAGCTAAGCCAGGTGAAATTTATTTTAGCGATCGCAATCGATATGCGTTCTACTCGCTAACGAACTCCCGACGATACTATTGCTGGCAGAAAATCCTTAGGCGATTGCTGACAATGACCTTATAAACGCTCAGCCATTTCGCTTAGACGGTTAAGCCATTTGTCTGATAGACAAAAGCGATCGCGGCAAAGAACTATAGAGGAAGGAAATAATTGCACGATAATTACACCCTAAGCTAACGCCTCCTCTCGTTTCGGGAGGACTTTTTATAGGTTTCCTCAGATCTATCTAGAAAAAAGTTTCCTAATTAAGGTAGCAATGCCAGCACAGAAGCTGGGGAACCACTGCCACCCAAAAGACGCAGGATGCCAATCACTAATGTCGTACCGATTGAAGGTAGCTGGTCTAGATTGGTGAGATTTTCCAATACAATGCGAGGTTGTTCTAGGGCGTGTCATCAATTGAGCCAGATAACGACAGCAGCAAGATAAATTGCCCCTAAAAAATTCTTTGCCCGTTTATCGTAGCGTGTCGCAAT
>DATNPC010000263.1:0-7418 GCA_036703375.1 Allocoleopsis sp. | reverse complement strand
GAGTGAAACACAAATTGTTTGTAGGGGCGATTCATGTACCATTAGTGTCAACTTAGTGTGGAACCCTCAGTCCGGCAGGGGTTTAAACCCCTGCCTCATACCGCAAGTCCTCTCAAGAGGACTGATGAGTTTAATAGTCCTCTTGAGAGGACTTTTGCTATTAGCCTGGGACTTAAGTCCCAGGCGGTTTTCGGCTTAAGTTGACACCAATGGGTAATGCCACGCCCCTACGTGGGAACTTGGAAGTCGATCGAGCCTCAATCCTAATTTAGGATGGAGGCTTAACAATGTACTGAGAGGAAATTGGTTGCATCTTACCCGCTTTCACTAAGGCTTGGTAAACCATCGCTGCCACCTCAGCACGATTGGCATTGCGATTGGGATTGAGTACCTTAGGGTTCGGGTAATTAGCCACCAAACCCGCCTGCGTAGCCTCCGCTACCGCTTCCTGTGCATACTTGGGTATTTGACCAGCGTCTTGATAGGTTTGTAAAACCTGTTGAGGATTAGTGGACGGAGGCAAGCCTATCCCCTTAGCCAGTGACACGATGACTTGTACTCGGGGAATTTGTTGGTCAGGTCGGAATACATTTCCCGGATAGCCCTGCATAAAGCCGCTCTTGGTCGCTTCCTGGATGGCTGGCGATGCCCAAAAATTGGGTTTGACATCTGTAAAGGACGTGGCTTGCTTTTGCGGCTTTTGCTCAAACGCTTTCTCCAACAAGGCGGCATATTCGGCACGAGTAATCGCATTGCCCGGTTTAAACGAACCATCGAGAAAACCAGTGATGAGTCCCTGGGCTGCTAGTGCTTCGATATAAGGGCGTGCCCATAAGTCTTTAGGCACGTCTGGGAAGTTGGAAACTTTAGCGGTTGTAGCTTTCTTCGGCGCTCTCTGGGCTGGTGGAGCTTGCATGACCACAGGAGGGACAATTTTTACCCCTTCTTCAGCGGTGGGTAATGGGGATGCCGTTGCGATAGGTGACGGGGTTGCTGGGACAGGAGACGGTGAAATCTCCGTTGCTTGAGGGGAGGGGCTTACCTCAGGTGTTGCGCCTACGATGGGAGCTACGGGTGTTGCTCCTTCTGTTGCCTCTGGCGTTGGTGTAACCGGTGATGAGGAGAGAAATCCACCGGGGTTAAATCCTTTCGTTCGACCCAGCGTCAACGCCAAAATGGTGCCGATAGTGGCGAAGGCAATGATGATGCCGACTAACTCATCAAAACCAAGTCGAGAGGAGCCTGGATCGGGTGGTGTATTCGTCATGTGCGCTTCACCTTAACTAACGACTGCCAGATTTCAATATTAAGGAACTGAGGTCAATTTTGAGCGATTTTCTTCTGGTTTCAGTTTAGCGGTAAAGTGTCGATCGACGAGTATGTTCACTCGTTCGGGCGTTACACCCGTGTAACGAGATTTATCGGGCATGAAGACCATGCACGGGCCTTGCTTGCACTGCTTCATGCAGCCCGTATCCTTAATCGCAACTTGGTCTTCGAGTCCGCGATCGCATAATGTGTCTTGGACAGCTTGAGCCACCTCTGCGGCACCTCGCTTGCGGCAAGAGGACTTCTGACAAATCATCACGCAGGCTTTGGGTTTAGGCGCAACACTGGCAGGTGGGGAAAGGCTGGGGGGTTGAGCCACAGCGATCGATTTCACGGCAAGTGCTTTGAGCTTCAGTTCGCCGGTTTTTTTCAGCTTCTGCTCGCCATAAATCTGTACCCAGTCTCCCGGCTGCAACGCTTCGCGGATGGAACCGCGCAGATATTTGGAGAGCTTGATTACGCGATCGCCTGTGGCGGTTGCTACCTGTAAACGCTTGGGATAGCGTTCCGTCTCATCAGCAAAACCGATAAACCGTCCTTCCAGATTAAACAGTGAAACTTTCCCTTCCCTGTATGAGTTGCTCACGCCTGAATCCTAAATCCCTTTATAAAACTACCTAAGATTCAAGCTAACCTAATTGCAAAAAAATGTCATCTATAAAAGTGCAGAACTTGATGACTTCTGACCCTAACGTTCGTCTTCCCCGGTCAGGGAAGTCTGTAGCGCTCTCTTACGAACGCTTTGTCAAGAAATCCCGCTCCTTGAACTAAGGTTCAAGCCGATTAGGTTGGTACAGTAGTTGCAAGAAAATCTCTTTAGTTCTCAATATCCTGCTCGGCTTGCAGCTGAGTTAAGGCTTCAATCTGTTTCGTTAAACTCCGTAGCTGCTGGTTCAGAGCTGGCAGTGCCTCTAAGGGGATAGGATTGCGATAAGCCCGAACGCAGATTTCGTTTAACTTGCGCTGTAACTGCTGCGCTAGCTTGAGCGCATCCTGACCGAGGGTTTCTAGTTGTTGGCGCTGGTAAAATTTCAACGCAGCTCCTCGCAGGACTTGGAGAGTTGCCTCTTCCCCGCGAGCCCCTGGCATTACCCGCAATCGGAGCAACAGGGTTTCTTGCTGATAGCGTCGCTCGATTTCCACCTGCTTGGGGTGTTTGACTGGGAGTAGCGGTAAGTCTCCAATCCGCTTAAGTTCGCTAATCACTCCTTTAAACACTGGCAACGCCAATCCTTCTAAGACGCATTGCAAGACACCGTCTTGGCTCCAGAGAATGCGACCTTGCTCGGCTTGCCGCTCGAAATAGAGCCGACCAATTCCACTAATTAACACTCGACCTAACAATTCTTGCAACATCTGTTGAGGGGCCAATGTGGCAATAAACTCCATCGGTCGAGAGAGATGAAGAGCCTGAACTTCCAGCAGTGGTAAATCTTCAATTGGCAGTGGAGCTTTGGCGGCTGGGGTGTTGCTGGTTATATCGCTCAAAGCGATCGGCACATCGTTTTGCTCTGTTCTTGGTTGCGGTATTGGCTCTAACGCAAAAGACGGATGGCTAGTGTCACTGGCGAACTGAGGGGAGGTTGGCGGGTGAGTTGAGGCGTTTCCAATCTCCGGTTCAGGTGCTAGGGTATGATCTACGATTTGCTCGGATGGCTGGCTGTGACTCGCGGTGTCATCACTTGGAGGTGCTGGCGGGGAACTAGCGGAGGACGTGCGGGTATAGTTCAAGTATGCCGACAGCATGGCTTGATGGGTTTGGGCTGAAATCTGTTGCGTCTTGAGAGAACAGTTCAGGTAAGCCAAGATATGACGGACATAATCTAAGGCAGAGGGGTCTTGAGGCGCTACCATCCCGAGCTTCAGGTATTTGCCTTCTAAAGCAAGGGGTAAAAATTGATAGTAGAGGCAGGCTTCAAACGGCAAAATACTGTCGATCAGCCGAAACATCTGTTCGGTGTCCATACCAAAAAGCTCTGAAGCCCGCTCGGAGACAGGCGTCTGTTGTGCAGTAAGTTCCGACAGGGTGTGATTGCGGGATAAGGGCACCATAAATATGACTCCAAGAGAGAGTATTAATTGGTGAGATGCCCCAATATCGAATTGGAGGAGAAGGTTCGGTTCGGGATTGGGGACGTCTCCAGACAACCCCCACTTCCATTATTGATTTAGATAGAGAGTTGTGGGCAAAAAAACTTGCTAGAGAAAATCGATCGCTGGGCTGGATTGGAGGGTCAATCAGCGCTTCGTAGAGCTTGAGCAGTTAGGTAAAGCTTACTCCATTCGCCAATGACCTGGTTGGTTTTTAAGCTCAAGTCTTTAGCGATCGCAGATAGCGTTTTCCCGGCTTTCATTTGCTCGACTAACTCGCGCTGAAACGGAGTGAGATTCTCCCAGAACTTCTGCCACTGAGTGGGCGTGAGTCCTAGATTGTGTTCCTTGAGAGATATTTCCAACCAACTGGCGACGAGATCCGGTCTATCTTTAATGGAAAAAACCCGAATCGCATGGTAGCTGATTTTTTCCCGTAGCCGATAGACCTCCTTGACGGGCTTATTTAACGCCGTAGCGATCGCTTCTTGAGAACGGCCCTGGAGGTAAAGCTGAAGCCATCGTGCGGCGTCTGGACCTAAATTTTCGGTGAGGTAAACCTCAAATTCACGGCGTACTGATTTGCGGAGAGCTTGTTGTTCTTCCGACGCTTGGGTATCTTGGTAATCGACCAGCGCTTGATTGTCCAGCAAACTGACTGGAGAATCCGTTTCCTCCAACGTCAATTCCTCAGACACCAACCGCACCATGTCCCCTTCCGGAATGTGGGTCATGCCCCCGCGCTGAGAGCGCCGCAGGAAGTTGACAAATCGATAAACGAGCAAGGGTTGGTTGCGAATGGGTCGCAGGCAATACTCTTCAATGCTAGTCAGTAGCAAGGCATCGCGCAATCGAGTGTCATCGGTACACTGAGCAATCCAGGCGATTTGCTTTTGCATGTAGCGATCGCTATTTAACAACTCCTGAATCACTTCTTGTAAAACATCCACCACTGCCCGTTGGCGATCGCGACTTAAGGACACCCAAGTGCGGATTTTGTTACGTAGGGTGACTAAACCCGCCAGCCGCGTCGTCAAATTCCGATACGCCCGCTCCGAACTGACCCCGAGATAACGCTGCCGTAAAATCCGGTAGCGATAATCCATCGCTTGCTTGGCGATCGCGATTTCATCGGTAGTCAGGGTGTCATACCGCTCCAAGTTTTCTCCTAGTAACCAGCGGATAATACTGTGATTGATTGCTGGGCTTTGCTCTGGGCAGTCATTTGCCAAGCGTAACTCCCACTCGTGCTCCAGTTCGTCCGCTACCTTTGCCATGAGACTACGCTCTCGAAATCCCCGTCTTAACGTTTGCATAGAACCCTCTCCTGCTGCACTGAACTCTCTGTAAATAGTGAGAGATCATCATTTGACCATATCTGTCTGGCGAAGGAAGCGATCTCTCTCCCATCCCCCTCGTTACGATAGTCACCTGGCACTTTGACAGAGAGCATCTTCTACATGAGACCTCGATCCGCGTTTTGTGTGACGCCGATCGCATTTTGTAGTGTAGTACGCTCACGCCTTACCAGTATTACGTTTCGTAAACTAAGGAGAGTCTATCTATATAGCTCTCACAAACGCCAACGGAAATTATGCAACCTGAGCAATTAGAGCAGCATTTACAGCCGTTAAAGGAGGAGCAACAGTTAATTCTAAACCAAGTTGACAACGCGATCGCTCTTTTCGATCGGTCGCAACATCTTGTATTGTTTAACCTCAAACTCGCACAAATTTGGGGCTTGTCCGAGGAGTGGCTAGCCCGTCAACCTCAGGTTGATGATGTATTCGCTCAGGTTGTTGCTCAAGGGTACTTATCCCAAGCCCAATCCGCGCAGTTGCGATCGACCCTGCTCGATACGGTTGATGCACAAAGCGTTTCGTTATCACTCGAACAAGCCAATGCTACTTATCTTGACATTAACGTCACAGGAACCTGTGAGGGCAAACGCTTGTTGATCGTGCGCGATGTCACAGCCAAAGAGCAAGCGCTACGAGAAGCCATGCTGACTCAAGCTAGCTTGAACGCTGAACTCAAGCGACTGAGATTTCTACAGGGTTTGACAGAACGCTTGCAACCCGCTCATAAGTTATCGGAAATCGGAGAATTTGCACTTGCCTATCTGGTCGAGGAAATGGGGGCAGCCTTTGGCGATGTCAAAGTTATTCATGGTGAAGGCAGAGCAAGCTATGCTGGGGTACTGACGAACAACATCTCCGCCCAGTTCATTGCCACTCACGGTTCGGCTGTTGTTAGCGAGATGGAAGCCCTGCTGCATTGCGGTATTCCTTACGGTGAAGGACTGCTATGGCAGGTGGTAGAATCTGGGTCGCCTTTATTTGTGGAGGATTACAAAAATCATCCTCAAGCCGTTAGCGCCTTCCGCCACCCTGGTATCGGTCAGTTGGGCATTTTTCCCATTCCTAGCGCCATGGGCAAGATTATCGGGGTTTTGACCCTAGAGTCTCGCACGCAACAAAAACTGCAAGAATCGCCCCAACAGGATATGCTGCTGGCAGCGTGCCGCACGTTAGGCGTTGCGATCGAACGCGCCCAAGCTCAAGAACACCTCAGTCAAGTGAATGAGGATTTAGAACGGGCGTCTCAAATGAAATCAGAATTTCTGGCCTCGATGTCCCACGAACTGCGGACACCGCTCAACAGTATTTTAGGATTTGCAGATTTGTTGAAGCGGCAAACGGGTGGCCCCTTGACGCCTCGTCAAGTCAACCACGTCCAGACGATTGAGAAAAGCGGTCAGCACCTGCTGCAACTGATTAACGATATTCTCGATTTATCGAAAATTGAAGCGGGAAAAGCGGAACTCGATTTGGCACCGGTCTCAATTCAGAGACTATGTAACCAATGCCTGAAGATGATTCAGCCTCGTGCCGATCGCAAAGGTATCGCTCTATCCTTAGAACTCGACTACCGTATCGAGCAAGCCTGGTTAGATGAACGTCGCGTCCGCCAGATCTTGATTAACCTCCTCTCCAATGCGATCAAATTTACGCTGGAGGACGGTAGAGTGAAGTTGGGGGGACGCCTTGCCTATGGAAACCAACTCCAGCAAGAATTACGCCCCGATCGCAGCCCAGTCAATGCGAGTACTCCCTACTTGTGCCTGGAAGTAAGCGACACTGGCATTGGCATTCCCGAAGATAAGCTGCATCTGCTATTTCGTCCGTTTCAACAGGTAGACTCGTCCTTAGCGCGGCATCATGAAGGGACGGGCTTGGGTTTAGCACTGACTAAGCGGCTGGCAGAACTGCATGGCGGTACGGTTTCTGTGGAATCGCGAGAAGCGATGGGTAGTACGTTTCGCGTCTGGCTGCCCCTGACTGAAATGCGCTCTAGCCTAGTTGCTCAATCTAGAGGGCAGGACTTCAGGCAGCAGGGTTCTTCCATTTTGAATCACGAACGAGCGGGAGGAGAGGCTAAACGCATTTTGATTGTGGAAGATCAGGCCTATAACCAAGCCCTGCTTTCGGAAGTCTTAGAACTCGAAGGCTATGCGATCGAGGTGATTCACGACGGCCAAATGATGCTCGACGCGATCGACTCTGCGTTAGTGACGCCTCAGTCGTTACCCGATTTAATTTTGATGGACATCCAACTGCCACAGGTCGATGGCTTTGAACTGATTCGCCGTCTGAAAGCCCATGCCCTCTGGCAGAGCGTCCCAGTGATTGCAGTGACAGCAATGGCGATGGCTGGAGATCGCGATCGCTGCCTGGAAGCTGGTGCCGATGACTATTTGAGTAAACCTCTAGACTTAGCAAAAGTCATTGCTACGGTACGCTCATTCATGACTTAACACCTGAATCGACAACTTAGCCGCTGACTTCGGGAAGGATTGTATAGCTGTCGCCATACCTGTAATTTGACGGCTAGTTAATGGCAACCTTACAAATAACCATGATATGTGATAAGTACTTATCAGTACTGTAGTGGACGAGCTGTAGTCCAGCTAGTTCTAGTTCTTGCACAAGTTCAAG
>DATNPC010000262.1:0-3906 GCA_036703375.1 Allocoleopsis sp. | reverse complement strand
AGAAGGCAGAACTAAGGTTTTCCAGCAAAGCGCTAGTTTGGCGCTCCCCACTTTTTTTAGCCCACTTAGTAAAGGTACGCTGGGCATTAGCTAGCGTCTCCTTGAGACTGGTAATCCCAATCGATTCGCTAAAAGCATTGTCTCGACCTTCAGTGAGAAAATAAAGCTGATTTCGCAAATCCTTCAAATCATTGTTGACTGGCGTAGCGGAGAGGAGCAGCACCTTGGTTTTAATCCCGCTCTGGATAATATCTTCCATTAACCGTTCATAGCGGCTCTTGCGAATTACGTTGCCATCTTCATCCCGCTTTCCTTTGATGTTATTGCGGAAGTTATGCGATTCATCAATCACCACTAGGTCATAGTTCCCCCAGTTAATCGTTTCCAGGTTAATGTCTCCCGAAAAACCTGAATCGCGGCTCAAGTCAGTGTGAGATAATACTGTATAGCTAAAGCGATCGCTGATAAACGGATTAAGTTCACTATTGTTCTGTGCTTGATATACTGTCCAGTTTTCGCGCAGTTTCTTAGGACACAAAACTAGAATTTTGTAATTGAGAAGTTCAAAATACTTGATAACGGCTAAAGCTTCGTAGGTTTTACCTAAACCCACACTGTCAGCGATAATACAGCCATTGTGAGTAAGAATTTTGTTAATGGCTCCTTTAACTCCGTCTTTCTGAAATTCAAAGAGTGCTTTCCAGATTTCGGTATCAACAATATGGATTTTCTCACTAAGCAAACCACCTCTAGCTTGGTCTGCTAAAAACTGTTCAAAGATATGAAACAGAGTTTTATAATAGATAAATTCTGGAGCGTTGTTTTGATAGAGTTGTTCGAGGTACAGCAATACTTCCTGTTTGACATCTTCGACTAATCCCGCATCATTCCAAAGTTCATCAAACCAAGCCTTGAGATCGCGTCTATTTTGGCGGCTGTCTACTTCTAGATTAAGTTCGATATTGTTGCCTTTAGTTCCCAACCCCAGACCCCGCACAGTAAAGTTAGAACTCCCCATAATGGCATCCTCAACCCCGCTATGGGCAACGTGATACATTTTGCCGTGCAGTAAGTTGGACTGCTTGACCGACCGAATCTGCACTTTATCTGCAATCCAATCGGCACATTCTTTTGCCACGCGCCTTTGTACCAACCGATTTTGTAGCTGTAGACCGTCATCTTCAATCTTGAAGGTCTTCTTTTCGGTCTTATCGGGATCAAGGGACTTAATGAAGCGAGGTTCTCCGAAAAGAAAATTCAAATTTTTGATGCTTAGAAGCTGTTCTTTTAAGGCATCAAATGCATAGATTGTAAAGTAAGCAGAGACAATAGAGAGCGTTGAGTCTTCCTTGATTTTAGTTTTCAAAAAATCGCCAACGGTTCCCCGACGGTGGTTGTCCCTAATTCCAGATATTGGAAGATGAGGATGATTGTGCAGCATATGATGTGTACTTTTGACGGGTTGGCAAAGTGTTCATCTAATTTCCTCTAGAACTAATCGGTAAAATACCTCTTTAGCAAATCCTGGGTGCGAACACCCACCCCGTTTACCTTTGCCGCTTTAGCTGTAAGTGAATTTCTAGATAGGTAAAAATATAAAATTCTTTTTTTATGGCAATGCATAGACAAGGGAGGCTTATTTAAAGTTTTTCTTGAAAACTTTATTATTTAGATAGCCTTAAAAACAGATGCACATTTTGTTGTACAAGACTGCTGTCCGTAGTTCATAATTCAATTCGCCCCAAGTAAAATCCTTCCTTAACTAATAAGATAACTATTTTTTTCGAGGGAAGGGGTGGCATTTAAGAAGCCGTTTGTAAAGAGATCGATATCCAGTAGGGTCTGAGCTAGATTACCTGACCCTGGCAAGAGTGCTGATTGCCCATGGCACTTGGGCGAACTCATCGCTTGTATATCTGGATGAGGCGATGCAATTGCTCGTGAGATTGCATGATTTTGCTAAGGCGGGAGCGCGAAAGGCACGAGTGATGGAAGTTTTCATTCTGCAAGCTTTGGTCTGGCAGGCAAAAGGAGACTTGGAGCGAGCAATGAACGTGCTGTCTCAGGCGTTGCAGATTCCCCGTAAAGGAGACTATATTCGTCTATTCGTTGATGAAGGCAAGCCGATGGAACAGTTGCTATGCCATGCTGCGGAGCGAGAGATTCACCCCAAATACGTGCGTCGTTTGTTGACAGCCTTTGGTTCAGTTGAAGGGAAAGCATCTACAAACGCTCAACCTCTCATTGAGCCATTAAGCGAGCGCGAACTTGAAGTTTTGCGCTACCTGGCGTCTGGGCTTTCCAATCAAGCGATCTGCGCTTCGCAGCAGCGCTTCGCTATCGCAGACAAACTGTTCATCAGCCTCGCCACCGCCAAATGGCACGTCCGCAACATTTACGGTAAGCTGAACCAGAGAGGGCTTATGAGATAGCTATTGAAGAAACTAATCAATCACTATCGATGCTTAGAATATTCTCGGCTTCGGCACAAGACCCTTTATCATATTACCCTTGTGCTGTTTGGGGCAGCTCTAATATTAGGCATGGATATTTAATAGCTCTCAAGGAAGGCAATCCCAATCAATTCACTATCAAAACATTAGATCGCCGTCCAATGCCAGAATATTTAGATAGTCAAACTATTGATAACTCGTTTTTAGCAGGCTTAAATATACTTAATACTCTGCTTCAATTGAAGGAACTTACTCCTTTCCAAGAAAAACTTTTAGATTCTCTAATCCTCTACTCGCGTAGTATTGATGAACGTAATAGTTCGCGAGCATTTTGAAACAGAACTATCCCAAGCTCGATCAGCCATTGAAGCTGGAGACTTTGAAAAGGCATGGACGGCATTGCAAAGAGTACACATCCTCGGTCAGGCTTATCCTTTACCTCATGCGCTCTCTCATTCGTTTCTATCCATTTAGCGTGGGATTATCTCGTTGGACAAGTATTGCCTGTGTGGGATTCAAAACGTAACGGCTTGTGCTTTCAAGCCTGCTCCCAAGTATTAATTCAATTGTCCTCTCTCCGAAGGTTCAAAGTATCTAGGTGCTTTTACCAGAGTTAACCTCAAGGGCACTATTCGCTACCTGGATGGTTTGCTCTCTGGCTTTTTCCTTACGTTCGCTGTAGCGATCTGTCAGATAATCAACTTGATCTCGCAGTAGCAGGGTGAACTTGTAAAGCTCTTCCATGACATCAATGACGCGATCGCGATAAGGTGAATCCTTCATCGTCCCGTCCTCATTAAACTCCTGATACGCCTTAGCAACCGAAGATTGATTTGGGATAGTAAACATTCGCATCCAGCGTCCCAGAATTCGCAGGGTATTGACAGCATTGAAAGACTGTGAACCACCACTCACCTGCATCACTGCTAGAGTTCTGCCTTGAGTTGGTCTGACTGCTCCAATCGAGAGCGGAATCCAGTCAATCTGGTTTTTCAGGATGCCTGTAATTTGCCCGTGCATTTCTGGGCTAGACCAGACTTGTCCTTCAGACCACAGGCTTAATTCCCGTAGTTCCTGCACCTTTGGATGAGTATCAGGTACACTACCGTGGACAGGCAACTCGCGAGGGTCAAAGAAACGTACCTCTGCGCCAAAGTCCTGAATAATCCTTGCGGCTTCTTCAGCCAGCAGTCGGCTGTAGGAACGCTCTCGTAGAGAACCGTATAAGAAGAGAATTCTGGGTTTGTGATTGAAGGTCATTGTGCAACAAAAGCTAGGTTGTGGCTAGACAGGATTGAGCATTGGTATTTAACTTGCCTTTCGCAAGCCTCAAGTAGTTCCAAGATTGTTGGAATGCCCACCTCTGCGAGTCTGGGTTCAATAACGAAGTATTGGTTTAAGTAGCTGATATAGTAACTCTATTGTTCTTCATGAGTCTGATCTGGTTTCACTC